>NZ_CAUQPH010000178.1:0-6225 GCF_963519925.1 uncultured Stenotrophomonas sp.
GGCGCTGCCCGCCGATCCGGACGCCGCACTGCTGCAGGCGCGTCGCGGACCGGTCCGCCCGGCGGCCAACCCCACCGCCTACATCGAGGAGGCGGATACCGCATCGCACAGTGCCGCCCCACCGGCGCTGGAGCGCTTCGACGTGAACGCGACCGGCGCCGAAGCGCTGCTGCAGGACGCCCAAGGCAATGCCGTGGGCGGCTGGCGCAGCGTTGGGCGCGGCCGCGTCGCCGTGCTGCCGGTGACCGACAGCTACCGGCTGGTACTGGCCGGCCGCGATGATCGTCATGCCGAACTGTGGTCCGGCGTGCTGGCCACGGTCGCGCGCGCGCTGCCCGGCGCGCCGACGGTGCGCCTGGCTACCGCCACCCCGTGGGCGGGCGAGCGCCTGACCCTGTGTGACGTTCCCAGCGGCACCCAGGTCCGCAGCCCGGAAGGCCACAGGGTCACCGTGCAGGTCGACCCGGCCACCGGCAACCAGCATTGCGCCGGTTACTGGCCGCAGCAGCCCGGCTGGCACCAGCTGCAGCATGGCGACACCGTGCAGGCGTTCTACGTGTTCGATCGGGAATCGGCGCAGCCATTGCACCGACAGCAGGTGCGGCTGGCCACCGGGCAGCGCCTGGCCGCGACGACCACCACCGCCACCGGGTCGCCCGGCAGGGTTCCAGGCCCACGCTGGCCCTGGTTGCTGGGCTTCATCGCAGTCGCAGGCCTGCTGTGGTGGCTGGAACGGCGTCGAGCGGTCATGCCAGCGGCGTAGCGCGCCCCGTCTTCGTGCGGCTTACTCCGGCCGTGGCGCGTCGCAACCCTGGAGCGGATCGCAGTGCTGCAGCGCGCGACGCTGCGCCGCTGCATCCAGTTCCGGCGGCGGGCGCGCGACCGCGGACTGGATCTGGTCCGGTGCCCGGGTCAGGGTGTGCAGGCCCTGGGCGGTCCCAGCGATGGCATGGTTGATCCCGATCATCAGGTAGCCGCCGCGCATGCCCACCTCCTGCAGCGAGGGTGGCTCGCTCCAGGCGCGGTTGAAGGTATTGGGTTGGGGCTGCACCGGGGATCTGAAGCGATACAGGTCCACCGGCACCTCGTCCTCGGGCTTGAGCGCCCGGACCGCGCCCAGCGTGGTTACGTGGGTGTTCGCGCTGTCGGCGGGTCCGGTGGGTTGCTGCTGGGCGTGTGCCACGTTCGCCAGCAGCAGCCCGGCGGTCACGGTTGTTACTGCCATTCCTGTGTGCAATGCCACGTGTCGTCCTGTCAGCAGCGTCCTGCGCAGAGGATAGCGAGGCGACCTTCAGATTTCGTTGGGCGGGGAAGGCACTGAATCGTTCACCGACCCGGGCCGCGATGTCTCAACCCCTGAGACGCGTTTGTGCTTCCATGGCGTCCTTTGCAGACCGTTGTACCCATGGCCTACGAACTCGCCAAGCGCACCGAGGATGCCGAGCGCCGCCTCGCCACCACCGACGGGCTGCCCTCGCGCAATGGTGCGCTGCTTACCGCGCGGCTGCAGCAGCGCTACGCCGACCGCATCACCGGCAGCTTCACCCTTCCGGGCCGCGAAGGCCGCTACGCGCCCATCCCCGCCGATGTGCCGTCCGCGCTGACCAACGCACTGAAGGCGCGCGGCATCGAACAGCTGTACAGCCACCAGGCCGAAGCGTGGGACGCCACCCAGCGTGGCGAGCACGTGGCCATCGTCACCCCCACCGCCAGCGGCAAGTCGCTGTGCTACACCCTGCCGGTGGTCAGCGCCGCCATGCAGGGCAAGGCCAAGGCGCTGTACCTGTTCCCGACCAAGGCGCTGGCCCAGGACCAGGTGGCCGAGCTGCTCGAGCTCAACCGTGCCGGCGACCTGGGGGTGAAAGCCTTCACCTTCGACGGCGACACCCCCGGCGACGCGCGCCAGGCGATCCGCCTGCACGGCGACATCGTGGTCTCCAACCCGGACATGCTGCACCAGGCGATCCTGCCGCACCACACCAAGTGGGCGCAGTTCTTCGAGAACCTGCGCTATGTGGTGATCGACGAGGTGCACACCTACCGCGGCGTGTTCGGCAGCCATGTCACCAACGTGCTGCGCCGGCTCAAGCGCATCTGCGCGTTCTACGGCGTGGAACCGCAGTTCATCCTGTGCTCGGCCACCATCGGCAACCCGCAGGCGCATGCCGAAGCGCTGATCGAAGCGCCGGTCACCGCCATCACCGAATCCGGCGCACCGACCGGACCCAAGCACGTGCTGCTGTGGAACCCCCCGGTGGTCAACGCCGACCTCGGCCTGCGTGCCTCGGCGCGCTCGCAGAGCAACCGCATCGCGCGCATCGCGATCAAGTCCGGGCTGAAGACGCTGATCTTCGCGCAGAGCCGGTTGATGGTCGAAGTGCTCACCAAGTACCTGAAGGACATCTTCGACCACGACCCGCGCAAGCCCCCACGCATCCGCGCCTACCGCGGCGGCTACCTGCCCACCGAGCGCCGCGAGACCGAGCGCGCCATGCGCGCCGGCAACATCGACGGCATCGTCAGCACCTCGGCGCTGGAGCTGGGCGTGGATATCGGCAGCCTCGACGTGGTGGTGCTCAACGGCTATCCCGGCAGCGTGGCCGCCACCTGGCAGCGCTTCGGCCGCGCCGGGCGCCGCCAGCAACCGGCACTGGGCGTGCTGGTGGCCAGCTCGCAGCCGCTGGACCAGTACGTGGTGCGGCACCCGGACTTCTTCGCCGATGCCTCGCCCGAACATGCGCGGACCGCACCGGACCAGCCGCTGATCCTGTTCGACCACATCCGCTGCGCCGCCTTCGAGCTGCCGTTCCTGGCCGGCGACCCGTTCGGGCCGATCGACCCGCTGGTGTTCCTGGAAGCGCTGGCCGAAACCGAAGTGGTGCATCGCGAAGGCGACCGCTGGGAATGGATCGCCGACAGCTACCCGGCCAATGCGGTCAGCCTGCGCTCGGTGGCCGACGGCAACTTCGTAGTGGTCGACCGCAGCGATGGCAAGCAGCAGATCATTGCCGAGGTGGATTACTCCGCTGCCGCGCTGACCCTGTACGAAGGCGCCATCCACATGGTGCAGTCCACCCCGTACCAGGTGGAGCGGCTGGACTGGGAAGGCCGCAAGGCCTACGTCACCCGCACCCACGTGGACTACTACACCGACAGCATCGACTTCACCAAGCTCAAGGTGCTGGACCGCTTCGATGGCTGCATCGCCGGCCAGGGCGACTCGCACCATGGCGAAGTGCATGTGGTGCGGCGCGTGGCCGGCTACAAGAAGATCCGCTATTACACCCACGAAAACATCGGCTACGGCCCGGTCAACCTGCCCGACCAGGAACTGCACACCACTGCGGTGTGGTGGCAGCTGCCGCAGGGCCTGCTGCTGACCGCGTTCGACAGCAAGCAGGAGGCGCTGGATGGTTTCCTTGGTGCGGCCTACGCGCTGCACATCGTGGCCACGGTGGCGGTGATGGCCGATGCGCGCGACCTGCAGAAGGCGGTGGGCAATGGCGACGGTGCATGGTTCGCGGTGGCCGACCAGAGCGGGCGTGGCCAGCTGCGTGGCGCCGAGTTCGATGCCAGCGCGATCGAGCTGCAGCAGCAGTTCGTGCCCACCGTGTACCTGTACGACAACTTCCCCGGTGGCGTGGGCCTGAGCGAGCCGCTGTGGCTGCGTCAGGCCGAACTGCTGCAGCGCGCGCAGGAACTGGTGCAGCGCTGCGACTGCAAGGCCGGCTGCCCGGCCTGCGTGGGTCCGGTGCTGGCCGGGCAGGAAGACGATGCCACCACGCCCAAGGCGCTGGCATTGAAGGTCCTGGCCCTGTTCCACGCGCACGCGTTTCCGGCGACCGCCGCCGCTGCACCGCAGGATGCCGACGTGGTGCCGTTTTGAGCCTGAGCCTGGACAAGCTGCGCCTGCTGCGGCGCCAGGCCGGTGATGCCTCGCCGCCCCCGGCGGCGGCCGACGCGCCTGCTACGGCACCGGCACCGCCCGCGGCGGTGGCCGCAAACGACGCGCAGGCACGCCGGACGGCACCGGACTCGGTGTTTGCCTGGGTGGAACAGGAAATCCGCCACAAGCCCACCGGCCCGGCAACGGCGGAACCCGTGCCGCCTGCGCCCGCATTGCGCAAACCCGACGTGGGCGGCCTGCACCGGTTGCTGGGGCTGCGCGATCGTGGCGGCGCCGGTGCACGGCCGCGCGCCAGCGCGCAGGACCGCCACGTCCCGGGTGAGGAGATCGCACCCGGGCTGTTCCTGATCGAATCCTTCCTGCCGCAGGTGATTCCACTGCAGCCGTTGTCGCTGGCATTCGCCCGGCGCGAGGGCGAAGCGGTGGCGCCGCAGGACCTGATGTTCTTCGACACCGAGACCACCGGCCTGGCAGGCGGTACCGGCACCCGCGCGTTCATGATCGGCGCGGCCGACTGGCGTGCCGATCCCGCGCGTGGCCAAGGGCTGCGCATCCGCCAGCTGCTGATGACCACGATGGCGGCCGAGACCGCCATGCTGCGCGAGTTTTCCAGCTGGCTGCAGCCCGGCACGGTGTTTTCCAGCTACAACGGCCGCTGCTATGACGCGCCGCTGCTGAAAACCCGCTACCGGTTGGCGCGGCAGCGCTGTCCGATCACCCCGCTGGACCACGTCGATCTGCTCTTCCCCACCCGCCGCCGGTACCGCGGCACCTGGGAAAACTGCCGGCTGGCGACCATCGAACGCCAGCTGCTGCAGATCGTGCGCGAAGACGACCTGCCCGGCTCCGAAGCCCCGGCCGCATGGTTGAACTACCTGCGCGGCGGCAGCGCGGTGAACCTGCGCCGGGTGGCCGAGCACAATCACCAGGACGTGGTGACCCTGTCACTGCTGATGCTGCGGCTGGTGGCCGAGGAGCAGCGCGAGCGGGAAACGCTGGCCCTGTCTGCGCTCTCGCCGAGCGGCTGACTGGCTGAGGGGCGCAGGCGGCGCGCGTATTCATCGCGTTGACGCCCCATGCAGGCGGGGCCGTGCAAGCTTGGCCCATATCCCGCGTAAGGAGTGCACCATGCGTCTGCCCCTGTTGATGTTGCTCGGTTGTGCCCTGCCGCTGGCCGCGTGCAGCAGCCCGCCACCGAAGACCGCCGACGAACCGCCGCAGGCGGTGGTGGACCCGGTGCCGGCCGGTTCCGAAGGCGTGACCCCGTGCCGCCAGGAAGCCTTCAACGGCCTGGTCGGCAAAGTCGCCGATGCAGCGACGGTAGAGAAGGCGGTCAAGGACAGCGGCGCCAAGCATGCCCGCATCGTGAAGCCCAACATGGCCGTCACCATGGATTTCCGCGAAGACCGGGTGACCATCCAGGTCGACGCGGATAACCGCATCACCGGCATCGGCTGCAACTGAGGTAGAGCCACGCCCTGCGTGGCTGCGCGATCCCCCCGCCAAGGTGCGGCCACGCCCTGCGTGGCCACACCTGGACGCCTTACCGCACCCGCTGCGCCGTACCGTTGGCCAGGGCCTGGTCGATGGCACTGCGCACATCGCGCGCCACCTTCGCCGACGCCACACTCTGGCGTGCCGCCAACGCCTCCTGCTGGCGGGCCAGGCCCTCCTGCTGGAGCGCAAGCTGGGCCTGTTGCGCGGCAGCCTGCTCGATCTGCTGCTGGCGGGCCTGCCCGCTGGCGCGACGTGCAACCGCCGCAGCGTCCACCGTGCTGCGCCCGGAGCGTGCTGCCTGATTGGCCATTTCCGCAGCGTCGGCCGCCATGACCTCCCGGCTTGCGGCAAGCGCGTCCAGGCTGGCCTGCTGCGCGATGGTGGAGATGCGCTCGCCCAGGCGACCCTGCTGCTCGCCCAGCCGGCCCTGCTGTTCACCCAGTTCGCCCTGCGCGCGGCCGAGCGCCGCGACCTCCTTCTGCGACTGGCTGAGCGAGCGGATCAGCGCCGGATCGCGGATCACGTAACGTTCGTTGCCGCGGCGCACCCACAGCACCGATTCACCCTTGCCGGTATCGCGCTGCGACTGCTTCAGGTCGGCCATCGACGCGTCCACGAAGTTGTCCTCGCCCATGCGCAACACGTAGGCCTGCGACGATTGGTGCGACAGATCGAGGCGACCATGGGTGACCAGCGTGGTGCTGCTGCCGGTGTGGTTGACCTGCGTGCTGCCCACTGGATCCGGATGCGGCGCTGCTGGCGCGCGGGGTGCAGCAGGTGCCGAAGGCACGGCCGGTGCAGCGGGTGCCGCTGCCGGGCGC
>NZ_CAUQPH010000179.1:0-6203 GCF_963519925.1 uncultured Stenotrophomonas sp.
GCGCCGGCGCGGTGCTGGGCAAGGCGCTGCTGGAGCAGCGCATGGACCTGGCCGAGGCACTGGCATGTTGAGCCGACGGATCATTCCGTGCCTGGACGTGCGCGATGGGCGGGTGGTCAAGGGTGTGCGCTTCCGCGACCACGTCGACATGGGCGACATCGCCGAACTGTCCCAGCGCTACCGCGACCAGGGGGCGGACGAGCTGGTGTTCTATGACATCGGCGCCAGTCCGGAGGCGCGCTCGGTGGACGTGGCGTGGATCGAGCGCATCGCGCGCCTGATCGACATTCCGTTCTGCGTGGCCGGTGGCATCGACAGCGTCGAGACCGCGCGCCGGGTGCTGTTCGCCGGGGCCGACAAGATCTCGATCAACTCGCCCGCGCTGGGCCGCCCGGAACTGATCACCGAGCTGGCCGACGAGTTCGGCGTGCAGTGCGTGGTGGTCGGCATCGATTCGGTGCGCGAGCCCGACGGTGAGTGGCGCGTGCGCCGCTTCAGTGGCGATCCGGACAAGACCCAGGCCGTGCCCGTGCGCACCCTCGACTGGCTGGTCGAGGCGCAGCGCCGGGGCGCCGGCGAGATCGTGCTCAACTGCATGGACAGCGACGGCGTCCGCCGTGGCTACGATGTGGCCCAGTTGCGCCAGGCGCGGGCCGCCTGCCAGGTCCCGCTGATCGCCTCCGGCGGTGCCGGCGACATGCAGCATTTCGCCGATGTGTTCGACCAGGCCGACGTCGACGGCGCGCTGGCGGCGAGTGTCTTCCACAGTGGCGCCATTGCCATTCCCGCGCTGAAGCAGTTCCTGCGCACGCAACAGATCGAGGTTCGAGATGTCTATTGAGGTGTTGCCCTCCCGCGAGGCCCTGCAGACGTTGGACTGGGCCAAGGGCGACGGCCTGTTGCCGGTCGTGGTGCAGGATGCCGACAGCCTGGCGGTGCTGATGCTGGGGTATGCCAACGCCGAGTCGCTGGCGTTGACCCTGGAGACGGGCCACATGACCTTCTACAGCCGTAGCAAGAAGCGGCTGTGGACCAAGGGCGAGTCGTCCGGCAACGTACTGGCGGTGGTCGCGATGCGCGTGGACTGCGACCGTGACACCCTGCTGGTCAGCGCCCGCCCGGCCGGGCCGACCTGCCACACCGGCAGCGAGAGCTGTTTCGCGCAGGCACCCGGCAACTTCCTCGGTCGCCTGGACGCACTGGTGCGCGAACGCGAAGCACAGCGCCCGCCCAACAGCTACACCACGTCGCTGTTCGAGCAGGGCCTGCGCCGCATCGCCCAGAAGGTGGGCGAGGAAGGGGTGGAGACCGCGCTGGCCGGCGTGGTGCAGGACGATGACGCGCTGCTGGGGGAATCGGCCGACCTGCTGTTCCACCTGACCGTGCTGCTGCGCGCGCGCGGCCTGTCGCTGCAGGATGCGGTCGACGTGCTGGTGGCCCGCCACGCGAAGTGAGCGTGGCCGCTGCCGTTTAACGTTGCTGAAACGGGCTACCCGCGATGATGTGCGGCTTTACAATCGCCCACCTCCTACGGAACGCCTCGATGACCCGCACTTCTGCCTGGCTGGCCTGCCTGCTGTTGATGTCCGCACCTGCCTGGGCCAGCGAGGCCACCGTGACCGGCAAGGTCTACCAGGAGCGCGACGGCAGGCCCGGGCGCGGCCCCACCGACCCGGCACTGGCGGGCGTGCAGGTCTCCAACGGCGAGGTCATCGTGCGCACCGCGTCCGACGGCAGCTACAGCCTGCCGGTGCGCGACGGCCAGACCGTGTTCGTGATCAAACCCGACGAATTCCAGTTCCCGGTCGCGGCCAATGGCATGCCCGGCTACTGGCGCCACTACGCGCCGCAGGGCTCGCCGCGGCTGAAGTACAACGGCATCGCCGCCACCGGCAGCAACCTGCGCAACTGGGACTTCGCGCTGGAGCCGTCGAAGGATGCCGACGCCGCCCGCGACGGCTTCGAGATGCTGGTCTTCACCGATTCGCAGGCCGCCAGCCGCCAGGACGTGGGCTACTACCAGCGCGCCATCGTCGAACCGATCATCGGCAAGCATCCGGCACGGCTGGGGACCACGCTGGGCGACATCGTCAATGACGACCTGTCGCTGTACCCGCAGATCAACAAGGCCACCGCGCAGCTGCAGGTGCCCTGGTTCCACGTGCCCGGCAATCACGACCTGGACATGGATGCCGGCGATGACCGGCATTCGCTGGACAGCTGGCGCGCGGTCTATGGCCCGGACACCTATGCGGTGGAAGAGGGCGGGGCGAGCTTCGTGTTCCTCGACGACGTGGTCTACGACCCTGCCGCGAAGCCGAAGTACGTCGGCGGCCTGCGCCCGGACCAGTTCACCTTTCTGGCCAATTACCTGAAGAGTGTCCCGCGCGACCGCCTGCTGGTGCTGGGCATGCACATTCCGCTGTTCGACGCCGCGCCGGGCCGCGAGACCTTCCGTCATGCCGACCGCGCGCGCCTGTTCGCGCTTCTCAAGGATTTCCCGAACGTGCTGGTGCTGAGCGGGCACAGCCACACCCAGCAGCATTACTACCATGGCGCTGCGGAGGGCTGGCAGGGCCGCAGGCCGCTGCATGAGTACAACGTAGGTGCCGCGTGCGGTGCGTTCTGGTCTGGCGTGAAGGACGAAAGCGGCATTCCCGATGCGACCATGAGCGACGGCACCCCGAACGGCTATGCGGTGCTGTCGGTGAAGCCGGGCGGTGAGTACGGGCTGCGCTACTACGTGGCGCGCGCGCCCGACGACTACCAGATCGCCCTGCACGCGCCCAAGGTACTGCGCAAGGGGGCCTACCCGGCATGGGGGGTGTATGCCAACGTGTTCATGGGACAGGAAGACACGCGCGTGGAGTACCGGGTCGACGACGGCGCCTGGCAGGAGATGAAGCGGGTGGAGCAGCCCGACCCGCGACTGCTGGCCGAAAACGTCGCCGACGACAGCGCCGAGCGCCTGCGCGGTTTCGACCGCTCGCCCGAGGCCACCCCGTCACCGCACCTGTGGCGCGGCGCACTGCCGACCGACCTGGCGACCGGTGCGCACAAGGTGGAGGTGCGTGCCGCACACGCAGACGGCCCCACCGCAACCGCCAGCACCACCTACCGCCTGCAGAACGCAAAGCCGTAGTGCCAGGCCCTGCCTGGCAACCAAGCGGTCCAATACGCCCAGGTACGGCCCACCATGGCTTTGCAAAGCAGACCCGATCACCGAAAATCCCGGCGATGCATTCCACACAACCCAAGGCCCGCGAGTGAGCGTTGCGACACCGTTTCCGGACGCCCATCCGGTCCACCCCGAGGGTTCGATCGCGCCGCCTCGCCCGGGTTCGCACGGCGACACGCTGATCGTCGCCGATGTCGGCGGCACCTATGCGCGACTGGCCCTGGCGGACGTGGTGCCCGGCCAGCCGCCGCGCATCCGCCACCTGCGCCGCTATGCCTGCGCCGACTTCGCCAGCCTGGCGGCCATCCTCGCCGCGTTCCGCGCGTCACAGGCGCCTGCGCCGGGCACGGCGGTGGTGGCCATTGCGGGGGTGCTGGAAGGCGACCATCTGGTCAACACGAACCTGCCATGGCCGGTGTCGGTGGCGGCCACCCGGCGTGAGGCGGGACTGGCCACGCTCGACCTGATCAATGATTTCGAGGCTGTCGCGTACGCGATCCCGCACGTTGCCGCGGAGACGCTGGTGCCCTTGAACGGCGACCCGCCCGCGGGCGGCCGCTGGCCGGCGCTCGTGCTGGGGCCGGGCACGGGACTGGGCGGCGCGTTGCGCTTCGAGGCGGGCGCCCGTGCGGTGCTGGCCAGCGAAGCCGGACACGCGGCACTGGGCGCTGGCACCGCACTGGAACTGCAGGTGCTGCAGCAGATGCTGGCGCGCTGGGAACACGTGGACAACGAACGGATCCTGTCCGGCAGCGGGCTGATGAACCTGTACCCCGCGCTGTGCGCGATCCGTGGCGTGACCCCGCAGTGGTCCTCGACCGAAGCGCTGATCGCCGCCGCGCACGCGGGCGAGGACGCGCTGGCGGTGGAAACGCTGGACGTGTTCTGCGGATGGCTGGGCAGCCTGGCCGGCGATCTGGCGGTGACCTTCGGCGCGCGCTCGGTGTACCTGGCGGGCGGCATTTCCAGCCACGTCGCCCGCTTCCTCGATGACGGCCACTTCCGCAGCCGCTTCCTCGCCAAGGGCGTGATGCGGCGGGTCTTGGAACAGGTACCGGTGTGGCGGGTCGAGCATGGCGAGCTGGGCGTGATCGGCGCGGCGGTGTGGCACGCCGAGCACCGCTGCGCGGCGGCGTAAGCATTCTTTCCCGGCCTTCCCGGGCCGGTTCATGGCAGTGGGAGAGCAACGAGTGACTGATCGCAGGCAATTCCTCCAGGCCGGTGCGCTGGCGGCAGGTGTCATGGCATTTCCGCGGGTGCAGGCCAGCAGCAGCGGACGCGCGCGGGTGGTGTCCACCTGGGATTTCGGCGTGGGCGCCAACCAGGCCGCGTGGAAGGTACTGTCATCCGGCGGCAGCGCGCTGGACGCGGTGGAGACCGGCGCACGCTGGGCGGAAAGCGAGCTGTGCAACCCGACGGTGGGGCGCTGCGGCAATCCGGACCGTGACGGTGTGCTGAGCCTGGATGCGAGCATCATGGCCGGTGACGGGCAGTGCGGTTCGGTGGCGGCGTTGACCGAGATCCTGCACCCGGTGTCGGTGGCGCGGAAGGTGATGGAACAGACCCCGCACGTGATGCTGGTGGGCGAGGGCGCGCAGCAGTTCGCCGTGCAGCAGGGCTTCCGCCGCGAGAAGCTGCTGACCCCGGCGGCGGAGAAGGCGTGGCGCGAGTGGTTGAAGACAGCGCAGTACACGCCGGAAATCAATGCCGAGCGGCGTACCCGTCCCGGCGACAGCAGCAATCACGACACCCTGGGCATCCTGGCCATCGACGCGCAGGGCCAATTGGCCGGTGCCTGCACCACCAGCGGCATGGCGTGGAAGCTGCACGGCCGGGTGGGCGACAGCCCGATCATCGGTGCCGGTCTGTACGTGGACAACGAGGTGGGTGCGGCGACCGCGTCGGGCGTGGGCGAGGAGATGATCCGCAACGCGGCCTCGTTCCTGGTGGTGGAACTGATGCGGCAGGGGCGTTCGCCGGCAGAGGCCTGTCGCGAAGCGATCGCCCGTGTGGTGCGCAAGCGACCGGAGGCCAGCAAGACCCTGCAGGTATGCTTCCTGGCGCTGGGCCGCGACGGCGAGGTAGGCGCGTATGCGCTGCACCGTGGCTTCATCTATGCGGTGTGCGACAAGGACCGCCAGGACGACCTGCGCGATTCCGCATCGGTCTACACCAGCGAGCAGGCCTGAGCATGGCCAGGCACACCCTCGAGATTGCGTCGAACTCGGTTGCATCGGCCCTGGCCGCGCAACAGGGCGGTGCAGACCGCATCGAGCTGTTCGACAACCTCGCGGAGGGCGGCACCACGCCCTCGCATGGCAGCATCGCCGTGGCGCGGGAGCGCCTGCAGATCCCGCTGTTCGTGCTGATCCGGCCGCGCCCGGGCGATTTCCGTTACGACGCGCTGGAGACGGACATCATGCTGCGCGACATCGCGCAGTGCCGGCAGCTGGGCTGCGACGGTGTGGTGATCGGGGCACTGGACGCGGCGGGCGACATCGACGTACCGCTGTGCCGTGACCTGGTGGCGGCGGCCGGCCCGTTGGGCGTGACGTTCCACCGCGCCTTCGACGCCGCGCGCGACCTGCCGGCGGCGTTGGAGCAGGTGATCGCGCTGGGCTGCCAGCGGGTACTGAGTTCCGGCGGCCAGGCCAGTGCACAAGCGGGCAGCGACATGCTGGCCCGGCTGGTCACGCAGGCAGGTGATCGGCTGGCGGTGATGGCCGGCGCGGGCATCGGCCCGGACAACATCACGGACATCGCGACAACCACCGGTTGCCGCGAACTGCACGCGTCTGCAAAGGCGGTCCGGCTCTCGGGGATGCGTTATCGCAATGCTGACCTGCGCGGCCTGGACAACGACTGGACCCAGACCGACGCCAACACGGTCGCCGCACTGCGCGCTGCATTGGATGCAGACAATTGGTGCTGAAAAGCGGCTGCCGGTGGGGCGAGCGCGGGGCCGCCGTACCCTTGTGGGCGAATTTCCCCCGGCGTCGGCCTGCGGCCGCCCCCTTCCTCCTTT
>NZ_CAUQPH010000180.1:0-6196 GCF_963519925.1 uncultured Stenotrophomonas sp.
GCGCATGCGTGCCAGCGCCCAGGCCAGGTTCACTGCGGTCGGGCGCGACGCGTTCAAACGCTGCAGGGCCGGTTCCAGCTTCGCCAGTGCCTGCGCGCCGTCGTCGGCCTGCACCTGCCGGGCCGCCAGCACCACGCCCCAGGCCGCGGCAATACCGATCGCCGGGGCGCCGCGCACGGTCAGGGCATGGATCGCCTCGGCCACCGCGTCGCTGTCACGGCATTCCACATGCTCGACCACGAACGGCAGCTTGCGCTGGTCCAGCAGCTGCAGGGAATCGCCGGTCCACAGGATCGGGCGGATATGGTCGTAGCGGGCGTAATCGATGTCAGGGGATGCATTCATGCCCCAATTGTAGGGCCACGCCCTGCGTGGCTGCGACCCTCGCACGCCCTCCAGGTCAATTCACCTGGAACTCCGCCCGACAGCCCTCGTCCACCCATACCCCGCGTGCGTCCCAGCCCCAGCTGCGACCCTGCTCGCAGGCGCTGCCGGACAGCTGCTTGACCAGCCGCGCTTCTCTGCTGATGCCGGCGCCACAAAAGCGGCGTTGGCGGGATTTGGATTCGCACACCAGGGTGCGCGGCACGTTCAGGAACCCACTGCCGTCGGCCGCGCCGACCTCGAAGTCGGCCTGGCAGCCACGGGTGACCCAGATCTCGTTGCGCTTCACGCCCCAGCTGTGGTCCTCGCGACAGGGCATGGCGCCGAGCTGGCGCAGCAGGCGCACCGGGGCGCCCTGCAGGATGACCGGGCAACTGGTCGGGCGGCCATTGGATTCGCAACGCACCACGCGACGCACCTTGCGTTCCGTGCCGCCGGCCGACGCAGCGCTGCCGCGGCTGCGGAACTCGGCCCGGCAGCCCAGGGTGACCCATACGCCGGTACGGTCGGTGCCCCACTCGGAACCGCGCACGCAGCTGTTGTCGGACAGCTGGCGGACGAGCTCGACGCCGTTGCCGACCGGCATGTCGCAGTGCACCCATTCCATGTCGCGCGACTGGCAACGCACGACCTGGTCGGCATAACCGGTTTCGGCCCAGGCGATGCCGGGCAGCAGGCAGACCCACAGCAGGATTCCCGCGACCGGGAGCATCCAGGCGTGGCCGTCCCCTGCGCGCAGGCGCCCCGTCGTTGCCGAGGGCGTTGGTCCAGCAGCTTGCACCCGCGTCATCACCACCCTTCCTGCCGCCACTGAACGATTACCCCGTCACCATCCGACATCGGGTGTGATCAGAGCATCATCGTGCGGTGCGCGCAATACACGCACGTTGCAGCCAACACGCGTTCAGGCCTGCGCGAAGTCGAACGCGAGCACGTCCGCGATACGGCCGGTGCGGTTCATCGCCATCAGCAGGCGGTCGACCCCGACCGCGACGCCGGCGCAGTCCGGCAATGACGGCAATGCCTGCAGCAGGTGTTCATCCAGTGGTGGAAGCACCGCCCCCCGACCGCGCCGCACGGCATGGTCGCGTTCGAAGCGGGCGCGCTGTTCGGTCGCATCGTTCAGTTCGTGATAGCCGTTGGCCAGTTCCACCGCGTCCAGGTACAGCTCGAAGCGTTCGGCCAGCGGGGGCGCGCCCGGGCGCACGCGCGCCAGAGCCGCCTGGCTGGCCGGCCAGTCGTGCACCACGGTCATGCAGTCGTCGGCGAAGTGCGGCTGGATGCAATGGGTCATCAGCAGGTCGAGCCAGTCGTCGCGGGTCAGGCCATCGGCCTCGATGCGCACGCCAGCCAACGGCGCCTGCAGGTCCTCCAGCCGCGCGTCGAACGGGTCCACGCCTATCCGTTCCCGATACAGACTGCGGTAGTCCACCACCTCCAGCCGCGCCTCGCGCTGCACCAGCGCCAGCGCCGCGCGCACCAGCGCTGCGGTTTCCTCGATCAGGCGGTGGTGGTCCCAACCGACCCGGTACCACTCCAGCATGGTGAATTCCGGATTGTGGCGGCCGCCGGCCTCGCCGTTGCGGAACACCCGGCCCAACTCGTAACAGTCGCCCACCCCGGCCGCAAGCAGGCGCTTGAGCGGATACTCCGGCGAGGTGCGCAGCCAGCGCTGCGCGCTGCCGGCGTCGACGTGGCCGCTGAAACGGGTATGGAAACTGTCGATGTTGGGCTCGGTGTTCCCGGCCGCCGACAGGATCGGCGTTTCCACTTCCAGTACGTCGCGTTCGGCGAAGAACGCGCGGATCAGGGCATTCAATGCGGCGCGCTGGCGCAGTGCGGCGATCACCCGCGCGCGTCCTGCAGGCGCCTGGCCAGCTGCAGGGTCAGCAGGCTGCGGGTGTCATCGACATAGCCGGTGGCCAGGTACAGGCGGCGCGCCAGTTCGTTGTGGTGGTTCACTTCCAGGCGCATGCGCTCCACCCCGCGGGCGTTGGCGCGCTGCTCCAGGATCGCCAGCGCCTGCTTGCCGCGTCCGCGACCGCGGGCGGCATGGCTCAGGTACAACTCGTCGAGCAGGGCGAAGTGGCCGCCCTGCTCCAGGCTGAAGCCCATCGCCAGGGCGGCATGCCCGACCACTTCACCGGTCTCGGACAGCCACAGCAACACCTCGCCATTGCGCGGGTCTTCCAGCAATGCGGCCAAGGCGCGGCGCACGCGCGCTTCGTCGAAGTCGAGCTGGTCTTCGGCATAGAAAGCGCGCATCAGCTCGACCACCAGTTCGGTGTCGGCCACGGTGGCAAGGCGGAAATCGAGGGGGGCGGTCTGCATGGTGGATCGATCCGTGTCGTGGGCGCCACGGGGGACGCCGGTTTCTCAGTGTGCGGCGAGGTAGGCGACCAGGCGCTCTTCGTCCCAGACGTCGATGCCCAGTTCGGTGGCCTTGGCGAGCTTGGAGCCCGCTTCGGTGCCCGCTACCACGAACGACGTCTTCTTCGACACGCTGCCGGCGACCTTGGCGCCGAGCGCTTCCAGCCGCTCCTTCGCTTCGTCACGGGTCATCTGCGCGAGCGTGCCGGTCAGGACGACGGTCTGGCCCTCGAGCGGGCCTGACGCCTGCGCCGACGCTTCCGGAGCGCGCTCGAGCAACGTGCGCCGGTAGTCGTCCGCCTTGAGCAGCATCGGACCGTGGCCCTCCTGGTCCAGCCACCCGGTCACACCGAGCGCGACGTCATTGGGCAGGCCGGCGGCCACCAGCTGCACCGGCTCGGCGTCCAGCACGGCGGCGGCATCGGGCAGCATCGCGGCCAGCTTCTCCGCGCGCAGGCGGGTGATGCCGGGAATTTCGGCTTCCACCAGCAACTGCGCGAAATCCAGGCCATCGCGCAGTTTCGCGCTGGGCGGATGGGTGACGCTGATCCGCACCTGGCCGACCTGCAACAGGGCGTCGATCGCTTCCTGGTTGCCAGGCTGCTCGAAGAAATGCCCGAGCGAACGCGCCACTTCCCCGCCGATGTCGGGCACGCGCTTGAACAGCGGCCACGGCAGGTGCCGGATCAGCTCGAGGTCGCCGAACCAGGTCGCCAGCGCCTTGGCGGTGCTCTCGCCGACATGTTCGATGCCCAGCGCGAACAGCAGGCGTTCCAGGGTGGTGGTGCGGCTGGCATCGATCGCGGCGATCAGATTGTCGGCCCACCTGGTGGCGATCTTCTTCGTGTTCCACGCGAACGCAGCCGGCAGCGCCAGCGCGCGTGCGCGCCAGCGCTCGTCGCCGGCGTCCAGCGCCAGCACGTCGCGCAGGTACTGGCCGCTGCCGTCCGGCGGCAGGTGCACGCCGATCTGGTTGGCCAGCGCCTGCGGCGATTCGGCGTCGAGCACCAGCTTCAGCTGCAGCAGCTGGTCGCGGGTCAACCGGTACAGGTCGGCCACGCCGCGCACGATGCCGGCATCGACCAGCGTTTCGATGTACTTGCCGCCCAGCCCGTCGATGTCCATCGCGCGACGCGAGGCGAAATGCGCAATGGCTTCCTTGCGCTGCGCCGGGCAGCTCAGCTCGCCCGAGCAGCGCCAGGCGGCAGCGCCTTCCTCGCGCACGATTTCCGACCCGCACACCGGGCACCGGGTGGGCATGGTCCACGGCGTGGTGCCGTTGGGACGACGGTCGGCGATGACGCTCACCACTTCGGGAATCACATCGCCGGCGCGGCGCACGATGACGGTGTCGCCGACCCGGACATCCAGCCGCGCGATCTGGTCGGCGTTGTGCAGGGTCGCGTTGGACACGATCACCCCGGCAACGGCGACCGGGTGCAGGCGCGCCACCGGGGTGGCGGCGCCGGTGCGGCCGATCTGGATTTCAATCGCCTCCACCGTGGTGGTCTGCTCCTGCGCCGGGAACTTGTGCGCGATCGCCCAGCGCGGGGCGCGCGAGACGAAGCCCATCTGTTCCTGGCCGGCGCGGTCGTCCAGCTTGTAGACCACGCCATCAATGTCGAACGCCAACCCATCGCGGCGCTCGCCGATGTCACGGTAGTAGGCCAGCAGCCCCTCGCTGCCCTCCACCACCTGGCACAGCTCGCTGACCGGGAACCCCCATGCCTGCAGCTGGGCCAGCGTGGCCGAGTGGGTCGGCGGCAGTTCGCCGCCCTGCACTTCGCCGGTGCCGTACGCATAGAAGCTGAGCTTGCGGCGCGCACTGAGTTTCGGGTCGAGCTGGCGCAGCGACCCTGCCGCGGCATTGCGCGGGTTGGCCAGCACCTTGCCCTCATGCAGGCGTGCGTCGGCGTTGTACGCCTCGAAATCGGCGCGTGCCATGTAGACCTCACCGCGCACTTCCAGCACCTTCGGCCAGCCGCTGCCGTGCAGTTTCTGCGGAATCACCTTGATCTGGCGCAGGTTGGCGCTGACGTCTTCGCCGGTGCTGCCGTCGCCACGGGTGGCGCCCTGCACGAAGTGGCCGCCCTCGTAACGCAGGCTGATCGCCAGCCCGTCCAGCTTGGGTTCGGCGGAAAAGAACAGGGCGTCGCGACGCAGGCGTTCGCCGATGCGGCGCACGAAATCCTGCACTTCCTCGTCGCTGAAGGCGTTGCCCAGCGACAGCATCGGCACCGCATGGCGGACCTCGGCAAACCGCGAGGAGGCCTTGCCGCCGACGCGCTGGGTCGGCGAGTCGGCCTGGACCAGTGCCGGATGGGCCTGCTCCAGCGCTTCCAGTTCGCGCACGAGGCGGTCGTAGTCGGCATCCGGAATCAGCTGCTCATCACGGTCGTAGTACGCCTTGCCGGCCTCGTCGATCTGGCGGCGCAGGGCTTCGGCACGTTGGGCAGGGCTGGATGGCATGCGTGGAAGATCCTGGGAGGGGGGGTGAATTCTAGGCCGAACACGGTTGGATCGGTCAGCGGGGAGCGCATTCCACCCGTACCGGTTCAGAGCCTGGCGAAACGTTCCAGCACTGGCTTGCCTGCCTCGCCGCGGGGCGCTAGCGTGCCGGACATTGTCCTGTTTCCGGTGTTCCCGCCATGTCATCGCCCGTCTCGTCGCGCCGTTCCTTCCTGCAGCTGGCCGGTACCGGGTTGGCCCTGTCCGGCATCGGCCTCGCGCCGGCCTCGGCAGCGCCCGCGGCCACGTCAAGCGTGGTCCTGCCGACCCGGGCGGCGCCGGCCGGCAGCGTGCTGCTCAACTTCAACGAGAGCCCGTATGGCCCTGCCCCGGCGGCACAGGCGGCGGCACGCGACATCGTGGCCGGGAGCGGTCGTTATCTGTTCGCCCTGGCCGGGGAACTGCGCGACACGTTTGCCCGGCAGGAAGGCGTGGACAAGGACCGCGTGCGGCTGTTCCCGGGCTCCAGCGAACCGCTGAACCGCGCCGCGGTGGTCTGGACCTCGCCCACGGCAGGACTGGTGGTGGCCGACCCGACCTTCGAAAGCCTGGGCGACCTGGCAGCGGCGCGGGGTGCCACGGTGGCCAAGGTGCCGCTGCGCGCGGACGGGGGCCATGACGTGCACGCCATGGTCGAGGCCGCGCAGCGGATGGGTGCCGGGCTGCTGTATCTGTGCAACCCCAACAACCCGACCGGGTCGATCACGCCGGCGGCGGACATCGCCTGGCTGCTGGCGCACAAGCCGAAGCAGACCCGGCTGCTGGTGGACGAGGCCTACCTGCAGTTCAGTGCGCAACCGTCGGTGATCGCGCAGGTGATGCAGCGCGATGACGTGATCGTGCTGCGCACCTTCTCCAAGCTGTATGGCATGGCGGGTTTGCGCCTGGGCGTGGCGGCGGCGCACCCGGACCACCTGCGCGAGCTGGCCAGCCT
>NZ_CAUQPH010000181.1:0-6193 GCF_963519925.1 uncultured Stenotrophomonas sp.
GTCGATACCCTGGCCGCCAGCACCGCAGCGGCGCAGCTCGGCCCGCACACGCCGGAAGGCTTCGTCGCCAGCATCTGGGGGCACGCGCAGCAGGCCGCCCGCGAGCTGGGCGTGGATGCCAAGGCGCTGGTCGCGCAGGCCGCACTGGAGACCGGCTGGGGCCGCAAACTGGTGCAGCGCAATGGCGGCGGCAGCTCGCACAACCTGTTCGGGATCAAGGCCAGTGGTTGGAGCGGCGAGCGCGCCACCAGCGGTACCCACGAATACGTGGATGGCGTGCGCCGCAACGAAACCGCCAGCTTCCGTGCCTATGGTTCGGTGGGCGACAGCTTCGCCGACTACGTGAAACTGCTGAAGAACAGCCCGCGCTACCAGAACGCGCTGCAGGCCGGCGCCGACGTGCGCGGCTTCGCGCAGGGACTGCAGAAGGCCGGCTACGCCACCGACCCCCGCTACGCGGCCAAGATCGCCGCGATCGCCGGCGGCCCGACCATCGAGCGCGCCATCGCCGCCGTGGGCGACGCCAGCCAGCGCCTGGGCCGCACCTTTGCCAGCACCGCCAGCCCGGCCGGGCTGGGGGCAATCCGTCGTTGAGGTAACCCATGTCCGTACTTTCCACCGGCTCCAGCGCCCTGCTCGCCTTCCAGCGCGCCTTGGCCACGACCAGCCATAACGTCGCCAACATCAACACCCCCGGCTACAGCCGGCAGAAAGTGGACTTCGCCACCGCCAGCCCGCAGAACCTGGGCTATGGCGATATCGGCAACGGCACCCGCATTACCGACGTGCGCCGCGTGGCCGACCAGCTGGCGATCTCGCGCCTGCTCGACAGCAGCGGTGAGCTGGCGCGACTGAAGCAGCTTTCTAGCATGGCCGACCGGGTGGACGCGATGTTCTCCGACACCGCCACCAATGTGTCCGGGGTGTGGTCGAACTTCTTCGACACCGTCAGCGGCCTGTCGTCGAATGCCTCGGGCACTTCCGACCGTCAGAACATGCTCGACGGCGGCAAGACCCTGGCCAGCCGCTTCCAGCAGCTCAACGGCCAGCTCGACACCCTCAATGGCGAGGTCAACAACGGGCTGATCGCCGGCGCCACCGAAGTGAACCGGCTGGCCGCGGAGATCGCCCAGCTCAACGGCGCGATCGGCAGCAACGCCAATACCGCCGCGCCCGACCTGCTCGACCGCCGCGACGCCCTGGTCGCCAACCTGATCGGCTACACCGGCGGCACCGCGGTGATCCAGGACGGCGGCTTCATGAACGTCTACACCGCCGGCGGCCAGCCGCTGGTGGTGGGCACCACGGCGAGCAAGATCACCACCGTCACCGACCCGTACCAGCCCGAGCGCCTCCAGCTGGCACTGGAAACCCAGGGCCAGAAGCTGACCCTGGACCCGAAGATCCTCGGCGGCCAGATCGGCGGCCTGCTCGAGTTCCGCGAGACCGTGCTCACCCCCACCCAGGCCGAACTGGGCAAGCTCGCCATCGGCCTGGCCAGCAGCTTCAACGAGGTGCACCGCCAGGGCGCGGACCTGTACGGCAACCTGGGCGGCGACTTCTTCAACATCGGCAGCCCGCGCGTCACCAGCAACGCCAACAACAGCGGCACCGCGCGCATGAGCGCCAGTTTCGGCGACCTGTCGAAGCTGGACGGGCAGAACGTGGTGCTGAAGTTCGACGGCAGCCAGTGGCAGGCCACCCGCGCCGACACCGGCGCCGCGATTCCGATGACCGGCACCGGCAGCGCCACCGATCCGCTGGTCATCAATGGTGTCGAACTGGTGATGAGCGGCACCCCGGCCGCCGACGACCGCATGCTGCTGCAGCCCACCGCTGGCGTCGCCGGCACGATGTCGGTGGCCATCACCGATACCTCGCGCATTGCCGCCGCCGCGCCGGTAAAGGGCAGCGCGGCGCTGTCCAACAGCGGCACCGGCAAGCTCACCGGGGTCAAGGTCACCGACCCGGCCAACCCGGCGCTGCGCACGCCGTCGGCGATCGTGTTCACCAGCGGCACCCAGTACACCCTCGACGGAAACGGTCCGTTCACCTATACCGCCGGCCAGACCATCAGCGCCAACGGCTGGAGCTTCGTGCTCGACGGTGCGCCCAAGGCCGGCGACACCTTCACCATGGGCCCTACCCCGGCCGGTTCTTCGGACAACAGCACCGCCCTGCTGCTGGCCAAGGTGGAGCAGGCCAAGGCCTTCAACGACGGCACGGTGACCCTGAGCGGTGCGCTGGGCGGGCTGACCACCCAGGTCGGCGCCGCCGCGCGCTCGGCCGACTACTCGCTGCAGGCGCAGCAGGTGATCACCGACCAGGCCCAGTCCGCCCGCGATGCGGTGTCCGGAGTCAACCTGGATGAGGAAGCCGCCGACATGCTGCGCCTGCAACAGGCCTACCAGGCGGCGTCGCAGCTGATTTCCACCGCGGACAACATGTTCCAGACCATCCTCGGAGCCGTGAGCCGATGAACAACCGCATCTCCACCGGGATGATGTTCCAGCAGTCGGTGTCGCTGATGATGGCCAAGCAGGCCAAAATGAGCCACCTGGAGCAGCAGATCGCCACCGGCCGCCGCCTGGTCACCGCCAAGGACGACCCGGTCGCCTCCGGCGCAGCCGTGGGCCTGGACCGCACCTTGGCCGCGCTGGAACGCATGGAGCTGAACGCCGGCAACGTGCAGAACCGGCTCGGTTTGCAGGAAAACGCGCTGGCCCAGGTCGGCGACATGATGGGCCGCATCACCGAACTGACCGTCTACGCCAACAATCCGGCGCTGGCGGCGTCGGACAAGCAGTCGATGGTCACGGAAATCGAAGCGATCCGCGGCAACCTGCTGGCCCTGGCCAACAGCACCGACGGCACCGGCCGCTACCTGTTCGGCGGCACCGCCGATGGCAGCCCGCCGTTCAGCCAAGTCGACGGCAAGGTGGTCTACAACGGCGACCAGAACCAGCGCCAGGTCGAAGTGGGCCCGGATACCTACGTGCTGGATGCCCTGCCCGGCAGCGAGATCTTCCTGCGCATCGGCACCGGCGATGGCCATGTGGACGGGGCCGCGCATAGCGCCAACACCGGTACCGGCGTGCTCACCAACGTGACCCGCGACGGCAGCGACAGCTGGAACGGTCAGGCCTTCAGCGTGCGCTTCACCGCAGCGGACCAGTACGAGGTGCTGGATGCCGGGGGCGCGGTGGTGTCCAGCGGCAGCATGAAGGCCGGCGACGACCTGGTGCTCAATGGCGTTCGCCTGCATATCGACGGCGTGCCCGCAGCCGGGGACCGGTTCGAGGTTGGCGCGTCCACCAGCCGCGACATCTTCAGCACCCTGGACGGGTTGATCGGCTCGCTGAAGATGGACACCGGCACGCCGGCGCAGTCGGCGGCGCAGCAGAACCTGCTGCAGGGCGGCCTGCGCGACATCGCGCGGGCGTCGGAGCGGATGATCGACTCACGCGCGGCCGGCGGCGCCCAGCTCAAGGCGCTGGACAACGCAGCGGACATGCGCGAATCGAATACGGTCACGCTCAAGGGCACCCTGTCGCAGATGCGCGACCTGGACTACGCCGATGCGATCAGCCAGTACCAGCTGGAGAGTACCGCGTTGCAGGCGGCACAGACTCTGTTCTCGCAGATGCAGCAGATGTCGTTGTTCAACGTGTTGCGCTGAGCCAGCGCTTCCCCCTTCGAAGGGCCCCCTTGGCCGCGATGCTTGTGCATCGCGGCCTTTTTCGTTTCTGGCGCCTGGGGCTGGCTGTTCAGCCACGCAGGGCGTGGCTCTACCGGCCGTCGTGGGGCCTCTGGAAACCTGAATGAAATTTCCGGCTAAAGGTTGTTGACAAAGCGCCGTTATTCATTTGGCAACCACGAAGCACACAGCCAAACAAAAACAAACGGCGGCGCTTCGTTTCATTCCAGCACCGGGATTCCAATAAGGGAGACGACCCATGGCACAGGTAATCAACACCAATACGATGTCGCTCAACGCTCAGCGCAACCTGAGCACCAGCGGCAGCTCCCTGGCCACCACCATCCAGCGCCTGTCCTCGGGTTCGCGCATCAACAGCGCCAAGGACGACGCCGCCGGCCTGGCCATCTCCGAGCGCTTCGGCACCCAGATCCGCGGCACCGACGTGGCCATCCGCAATGCCAACGACGGCATCTCGCTGGCCCAGGTCGCCGAAGGTTCGCTGAGCGAAATCGGCAACAACCTGCAGCGCGTGCGTGAACTGGCGGTGCAGGCCTCCAATGCCACCAACTCGGCCAGCGACCGCAAGGCGCTGCAGGCCGAAGTGACCCAGCTGGTCAGCGAAATCGACCGCGTCGCCAAGCAGTCCGACTTCAACGGCACCAAGCTGCTGGACGGCAGCTTCACCAGCCAGCTGTTCCAGGTCGGCGCCAACGCCGGCCAGGCCATCGCCATCAACAACGTGGTCGACGCCAAGGCCAGCTCGCTGGGCAATGCCAAGTTCGCCCCGCCGGTGAGCAGCACCGCCGATGTGGCCACCATCACCGACCTGACCGGCGTCACCATCAACGGCGTCACCATCGGCACCATCAGCGGCACCACCACCGCCGAGTTCGCCGCCTCCGCTGCCGCCCAGATCAACAACCAGATCGGCGAAGCCGGTGTCTACGCCGAAGTGGTCACCACTGCCGGCACCCCGGACACCCACCGCCTGAAGCTCACCTCGGTGCAGGCCGACCGCGACCTGGTCATCACCGGCGCGGCCCAGCTCAGCTTCGCCAATTCCACCGTCGCCGCCCCCAGTGCCGTCGCCGCCACCGCGACCGGCGAAGTGGTCAAGGGCCTGGACGTGTCGACCTACGTCGGCGCGCAGAAGGCGCTGGAAGTGGTCGACAAGGCGCTGGAATCGGTCAACAGCGTGCGCGCCGACCTCGGTGCGATCCAGAACCGCTTCACCTCCGTTGTCGCCAACCTGCAGACCTCCTCGGAGAACCTGTCCGCCTCGCGCAGCCGCATCCGCGATACCGACTTCGCCAAGGAAACCGCAGAACTGACCCGCACCCAGATCCTGCAGCAGGCCGGCACGGCCATGCTGGCCCAGGCCAACCAGGTGCCCCAGAACGTGCTCAGCCTGCTGCAGCGCTGACATGAGCCGCTCCTGAAGCACGTCTCGAGCGTCTGAACCCATACACGTGCATCCGCTCAAGGACCTCTCCTAATGGCACAAGTCATCAACACCAACACGATGTCGTTGAATGCTCAGCGCAACCTGAGCACCAGCGGCAGCTCCCTGGCCACCACCATCCAGCGCCTGTCCTCGGGTTCGCGCATCAACAGCGCCAAGGACGACGCCGCCGGCCTGGCCATCTCCGAGCGCTTCGGCACCCAGATCCGCGGCACCGACGTGGCCATCCGCAATGCCAACGACGGCATCTCGCTGGCCCAGGTCGCCGAAGGTTCGCTGAGCGAAATCGGCAACAACCTGCAGCGCGTGCGTGAACTGGCGGTGCAGGCCTCCAATGCCACCAACTCGGCCAGCGACCGCAAGGCGCTGCAGGCCGAAGTGACCCAGCTGGTCAGCGAAATCGACCGCGTCGCCAAGCAGTCGGACTTCAACGGCACCAAGCTGCTGGACGGTTCGTTCTCCAGCCAGCTGTTCCAGGTCGGCGCCAACGCCGGCCAGGCCATCGCCATCGACAAGGTGGTGGATGCCCGCGCCGGTTCGCTCGGCACCAGCACCTTCGCCACCGGCGCCACCGCGGCGATCGGCGCCATCGCCGCCGACGCACGCTTCAGCGGCACCGTGATGGGGGTTGACATCGGCACCGTGGAAGTGAAGAGCGGCGCCAGCGTCGGCGACGCGGCCAAGGCCGTGGCCACCGCGATCAACGGCAAGATCGGCGAATCCGGGATCTACGCAGAAGCCAACACCGACGGCACCCTGAAGCTGTCGTCGGTGAAGGAAGGCAAGGCCGTGGTCGCCGCCGACATCGCCCTGACCCGCAGCAACTACCAGGCCGCCACCAGCGACTGGTCTGCCGCCGCCGCCACCAGCGCATACACCGCCGGTACCGCAACGGCCAGCAACGCGCAGAAGCTGGACGTCAGCTCGGTGCTGGGCGCGCAGCAGGCGCTGGAAGTGGTCGACAAGGCGCTGGGTTCGATCAACAGCACCCGCGCCGACCTGGGTGCGGTGCAGAACCGCTTCACCTCGGT
>NZ_CAUQPH010000182.1:0-6148 GCF_963519925.1 uncultured Stenotrophomonas sp.
GGCCAGGGCTACCAGCTGCCCTCGGCCGCGCTGCAGGCGGTGGCCAATGCGCCGCGTGCGCCCACGCTCAGCCTGTCCCCGCGCCGCGACATCGCCGCCCTGCTGCAGACCCCGCCGCTGCCCTCGATCAACGACGTGGCCCAGCCCGAGCTGAAACTGGCCGGCGTGCGGATCAACCCGGCCACGCATTCGGCCAGTACCTTCACCTTCGGCAACAAGCTGTGGCTGATGAACATCGCCGATGGGAAGGAGCGCCAGATCAGCGGCCTGCCGCAGCCGCTGTCGATCGCCTCGCTGGCGTGGTCGCCGGACCAGCGCTATCTGGCCTTCAACCAGGTGCAGGCGGCCAGCGGTGCCAATGAACTGTGGATCGTCGACGTCGCCGACGGCACCGCGCGCCGACTGCTGGTCGACCTCAACACGGTGTTCGGCGACGGGTACGGCTGGCTGCCTGACAGCCGCGGGCTGCTGGTCACCCAGCAGCTGAAGAACCCCGGCCCGGTGCCCGCCAGCGGCGGCATCCCCACCGGTCCGGCGATCCAGCAGACCCAGGCCGCCGCGGGCGTGCGTGCGATCCGCACCTACCAGGACCTGCTGTCCAACGAGGCCGATGCACGCCTGTTCGACTTTCATGCCCGCGCGCAGCCGGCACGGGTAGGGCTCGACGGCCAGGTCACGCCGTTGTCGAGCCCTGGCATCTACCTGGACCTGAGCGTGTCGCCGGACGGGCGCCACGTGCTGGCCGAACGCGTGCAGCGTCCGTACTCCTACCTGGTGCCGGTCGACGATTTCCCGCGCCGGATCGAGGTGCTGTCCAGTGCCGACGGTAGCCTGCAGCACACCCTGGCCGACCTGCCGCTGGTGGAAGGCCTGCCCACCGGCAACGACGCGGTACCGGTCGGCGTGCGCAACGCCAGCTGGCGTGCCGACGCGCCGGCCACGCTGGTCTGGGCCGAAGCCCAGGACGGCGGCGACCCGGCCCGCGAGGCCAAGGTGCGCGACGCGGTGCTGATGCAGGCCGCGCCGTTCGACACCGCGCCGGTCACGCTGGCGCAGCTGGGCAGCCGCTACGCCGGCATCCAGTGGGGCCGCGCCGACCTCGCGCTGCTCAACGAATCGTGGTGGAAGTCGCGCGTGGTCAAACAGTGGCGGATCGCGCCGGACCAGCTCGACCAGGCACCGCAGCTGCTGTCCGAGCGCTCCTCGCAGGACCGCTACAACGACCCGGGACGCCCCGCGCTGATGCGCGATGCGAACGGTCGCACGCGCCTGCAGACCAGCGCCGACGGGCGCAGCATCTTCCTGCTCGGGCAGGGCGCGTCGCCGGAAGGCGACCGACCGTTCGTGGACCGCTTCGACCTGGAAACCCGCCAGGCCACGCGGCTTTTCCACTCGCAGGCGCCGACCTATTCGCTGCCGCAGGCCCTGCTGGACCAGGAAGGCACGTCGGTCCTGCTGACCCGCGAATCGCCGGACACCCCGGCCAACTACTTCGTGCAGTCGCTGGCCGATGCCACGGCGGCACCGCGTGCCCTGACCCACTTCGAGCATCCGCTGCCGCAGCTGCGCGGGGTGAGCAAGGAGCAGATCCGCTACAAGCGCAAAGACGGGGTGGACCTGACCGCCACGCTGATGCTGCCGCCCGGCTACAACGCCAGGAAGGACGGCCCGCTGCCGATGCTGATGTGGGCCTACCCGGGCGAGTTCAAGACCGCTGCGGCGGCCAGCCAGGTGACCGATTCGCCGTACCGTTTCAATGCCGTGGGCTACTGGGGACCGCAGGCGTTCCTGGCCAAGGGCTATGCGGTGCTGGTGAGCCCGTCGATGCCGATCATCGGCGAAGGCGACAAGGAACCCAACGATACCTACCTGCCGCAGCTGGTCGCCAACGCGGAAGCGGCAGTGGACGAAGTGGTACGGCGCGGCGTGACCGACCGCGACCACATCGCCATCGGCGGGCATTCGTACGGAGCGTTCATGACCGCGAACCTGCTGGCGCACACGCGGCTGTTCAAAGCGGGCATCGCGCGCAGCGGCGCCTACAACCGCACGCTCACCCCGTTCGGGTTCCAGGCCGAGGAGCGCAACTTCTGGCAGGCGCAGGACGTGTACCTGAAGATGTCGCCGTTCAACTTCGCGGACCGGATCAAGGACCCGATCCTCTTCATCCATGGCGAGGACGACAACAATTCGGGCACCTTCCCGATGCAGAGCGAGCGCATGTTCGCGGCGGTGAAGGGGCTGGGCGGCACCGCGCGGCTGGTGATGCTGCCGAACGAGTCGCACCACTACCGCGCGCGCGAGTCGCTGATGACCATGCTCGCCGAGAGCGAGCGGTGGCTGGAGCAGACCATCGGGCCGGGGATGAAGATGAAGTGATGTGGCGCCGGGCGTTGCCCGGCGTTTTCCTTCGTTTCTGCTTCATGAAAGTCTGATGCATGTCTCCGGCGTTGCTGAACGTCGGAGGGATGCCGGGGACGAATGCTACGCGCCTTCGGATGCTTGTGCCGCGCTGGCGCGCGGTTGCCACGCATGGCGTGGCACTACGAATTTTTACGTGCGCAGGACGATGGCGTTGGCGGCTCCGGTGGACCTCGTAGTGCCACGCCATGCGTGGCAATCCGTCACCAACACATGCAATTGAAACTATCTGTACGGCGTCGATCGCCGCGCGATCTGGGTTAGGCTTGATGCGATTCCGTTCCCGAGGCCAGTGCGTCGCAGATGAACGAGTACCGCAGCAGCATCGTCTTTGCCAGTCCCGACATTCCCCTGCGTGACGACGTGCGCCGCCTTGGCGCACTGGTCGGCGACCTGCTTGCAGAGCAGGTGTCCACGCAGTTCTTCGATGAAGTGGAACAGGTGCGCACCCGCGCCATCGCACGCCGCGAAAGCGACGCGCCGCTGTCCGACCTCAACGATGCACTGGCCGGGTTGCCGCCCGAACGCGCCGAAGCGATGGTGCGTGCGTTCAGCACCTACTTCCAGGTGGTCAACATCGCCGAGCGGGTGCACCGCATCCGTCGTCGCCGCGATTACCAGCGCGCCGGTACCGCCGCGCCGCAGCCCGATGGCCTGCAGGACGCCCTGCAGAAGCTGAAGGCGCAGGGAGTGACGCTCGAGGAACTGGCCGAGTGGCTGCCACGCATCGACATCGAACCGGTGTTCACTGCGCACCCGACCGAAGCGGTACGCCGCGCGCTGCTGGAAAAAGAGCAGCTGATGGTGGCCAGCCTGGTCGACAACCTCGATGGCCAGCGCACCCCCGGCGAAGCGGCTGCCGACGCGGCACGGTTCCGCATGGCGCTCACGGCGTCCTGGCAGACCACCGATTCCTCGCCGGTGCGCCCGACCGTGGACGACGAACGCGAGCACGTCGGCTTCTACCTGGTGCAGGTGCTGTACCGGGTGATCCCGGTGCTCTACGAATCGCTGCAGCAGGCCCTGCTGGACACCTACGGCGACAGCGTGCCGCTGCCGCGGCTGCTGCGCTTCGGCACCTGGGTGGGCGGCGACATGGACGGCAACCCGAACGTGGATGCCGGTACCATCCGCAACACATTGGATGCGCAGCGCCAGGCCGTGCTGGGCCGCTACCAGAAAGACCTGCTGCAACTGGCCAGCCTGCTCAGCCAGTCCACCGAACGGGTCGCGGTGAGCGATGCGCTGCAGGCCCGGGTGGCGCACTACCAGCAGCGGTTGCCGAAGGTGGTCTCGCGTCCGCGCCATGCGGACATGCCGTACCGCCTGCTCAACGACCGCATGCGCGCGCGCGTGCAGGCCACGCTGGAGGATGCCGACGGCGCGTATGCCTCGCCGCAGGAGCTGGAGGAGGACATCACCCTCATCCTCGACAGCCTGCATGCCAACAAGGGCGACCACGCCGGTGGCTTCGCGGTGCGTCGGCTGTTGTGGCGGGTGCGTACCTTCGGCTTCCACCTGGCGCGGCTGGACGTGCGCCAGGAGTCGAGCGTGCATGGGCGCGCCCTGGCCAGCGTGCTGGACGGCCAGGACGCCTGGGACGCCGCCGATGCGATCGCGCGTGCGCAGCGTGTGGCGCCGTTTGCCAGCGGTGAGCAGGCGCTGCCGGCGAGCACGGAGGAGGGCGGCCAGCGCCTGGATGCGGTGTTCGCCGCGCTGGCCGATGCCCGGCGCCGGCATGGGGCCGACGCCCTGGGCAGCTACATCATCTCGATGGCCCACGACCGCAGCGACGTGCTGGCAGTGCTGGCGCTGGCGCGACGCGGCGGGCTGGTCGACGACACCGGCGCGGTACCGCTGGACATCGCCCCGCTGTTCGAGACCGTCGACGACCTGCAGCGTGGCACCGACACGCTGCGCGACCTGCTGGCCGACCCGGTCTACCGCGCCCACCTGGCCGCGCGCGACGACGTGCAGATGGTGATGCTGGGCTATTCGGACAGCGGCAAGGACGGCGGCATCGCCGCGTCGCGCTGGGGCCTGCAGCGTGCCCAGGTGGAACTGCTCGAGGTGGCGGCGGAAAGCGGCATCCGGCTGACCTTCTTCCATGGTCGTGGCGGCTCGATCAGCCGCGGCGGCGGCAAGACCACCGACGCGGTGGATGCCTCGCCGCGTGGCAGCATCGACGGCCGCCTGCGGGTGACCGAACAGGGTGAAGTGATCCACCGCAAGTACGGCATCCGCGCGCTGGCGCTGCGCTCGCTGGAGCAGTCCACCGGCGCGGTGCTGCGCTCGAGCCTGCGTCCGCGTGCGCCGGAGCCGCGCGAAGCGCAGTGGCGCCCGGTGATGGATCTGGTGGCGGCGAAGAGTGCCGAGGCCTACCGCACGTTCGTGGGCCAGCCCGATTTCATGCAGTACTTCCGCCAGGCCACCCCGATCGACGTGATCGAGCGGATGACGCTGGGCTCGCGGCCCTCGCGGCGGCTTGGCCAGGACGCCGCGCTGGGCAACCTGCGCGCGATTCCGTGGGTGTTCGCCTGGAGCCAGGCACGCGCGGTGATTCCGGGCTGGTATGGCGTGGGCAGCGGACTGCAGGCGGCGATCGATGCCGGGCATGCGGCCACGCTGCAGGAGATGGCGCGCGACTGGCCGTTCTTCAGCACCTTCCTGGACGACATCGCGATGGTGCTGTCCAAGGGCGACATCACCATTGCCGAGCAGTTCTCGCGCCTGTCCGGTTCGCTGCACGACCGGTTCTTCCCGCAGATCCAGCGCGAACTGGCCCACACCGGCAGGCTGATCCTGGACATCACCGGCCAGGAGGAACTGCTGCAGCACGATCAGCGCCTGGCGCTGTCGATCCGCCTGCGCAATCCCTACATCGACCCGATCAGCGTGCTGCAGGTGGACCTGCTGCGCCGCTGGCGGGAAAGCGGCGGCGAGGATGACGAGGTGCTGCGCGCACTGGTGGCGTGCGTCAACGGCGTCTCCCAGGGCGTGCAGAACACCGGCTGATTCGGGGGACGGCGCATGTGCCACCATCGGTAGCGCCGGCCGTTGGCCGGCCCAAGCGGCGCATCCGAAGGTCCCCAGGGCCGGCCAACGGCCGGCGCTACCGTCCTGGTTTCAGGATCCATCCGGAGACGGCGGATTCGACGCCAGCAGTTCGCGCTGGCGCTGCTCCATCTCACCGCGCAACTGACGTCGCAACAACGCTGCAGCGTGCCGGCGGCGTTGGTTGCTGCTCTCCAGTTCCAGCGCAGGCACCGGGGTCGGGCGGCCGTCGTCATCCACTGCCACCATGGTGAAGAAGCAGCTGTTGGCATGCCGCACGCTGCGCTTGAGGATGTCTTCGGCCACCACCTTCACCCCGACCTCCATCGACGAGGTGCCGGTGTAGTTCACCGAGGCTAGGAAAGTGACCAGCTCGCCCACCGCGATCGGTTCGCGGAACGTCACCTGGTCCACCGACAGGGTGACCACGTAGCGTCCGGCGTAGCGGCTGGCGCAGGCATAGGCGACCTGGTCGAGCAGGCGCAGGATCGCCCCGCCATGGACCTTGCCGGAGAAGTTGGCCATCTCCGGCGACATCAGCACGGTCATGGTCAGCTGGTGGGATTTGATCTCTGAGCTCATGTCCCGATTGTATCGGCCCACGAACTGCCCGGTAGCGCCGGCCGTTGGCCGGCCCCGTTATCGCCTGGGCCGGCCAACGGCCGGCGCTACC
>NZ_CAUQPH010000183.1:0-6121 GCF_963519925.1 uncultured Stenotrophomonas sp.
CTGCACTTGCCGCTGCGGCGGCGGCCGCGCTGCCGGCAGCGGCAGCCGGTTCGCCACCGCCGCTGTCCTGCGGTGTACCGCTGCCCAGGAATTCAACCTGGATGCGGCCGCCGTCGCCGCCCTGCTCCGGCGACACCGGCGGGCGGATCAAGGCCACCCACAACAACAGCGCGGCGAACATCACGTGCAGCAGCATGCTGATGACGCCGGAGGTCCAGCGCATCCAGCGCTGGTCGCGCGGGGCCGGATCCCAGGTCTGCCACAGCAGCCGGCGCATCGCCTGCAGCGTGCCCAGCGCGGGCAGGCGGCCGGGCGACCCGGGCAGCGGTCGCGGCAGCAGTTCGGCAATGACTTCCGATGAGCGGAACGGGCGCGGCAGCGGCGTCAGCGCACGCAGCCACAGGCCCCACCCATAGGGAAGGCCCGTGGTTTTTTCGACGATGCGTTTTTCCGGCTGGCGAGCCAGCAGCGCTTGGAGGATCTCGTCAGCCCGGCGCAGTGTCACGCAGGACGATCAGGCAGCCGTGCCGCGGGGGATGTACGGCGCGTGCCCGCTTTCATGGTCGGTCGCGTCGCGCACGGCGGTGATGCCGGGCACGCGGCCCATCAGGGTTTTCTCGATGCCCTGCTTGAGGGTGACGTCGGCCATGCCGCAGCCCTGGCAGCCACCGCCGAAGCGCAGCAGCACCACCCCGTCGGCGGACACCTCCTGCACCGCGACCTTGCCGCCGTGCGAGGCCAGCTGCGGGTTGACTTCGTTTTCCACCACCCAGCGCACGCGTTCCACCAGCGAGGCCGAGTCGGCCGGCACCTCGCCCTTGATCTTCGGCGCCTTGATGGTGAGCTGCTGGCCGCCGGTGCCATTGGTGACGATGTCGATGTCGGCCCCGTCCATCCAGGCCACGCTGGTGGCGGCCACGTACAGGGTGAAGCCGTCGCAGTCCACCGCCCACTCGTCGCCGAGCAGGTCGGCCGGTTCGGCGAACTCCAGCCGGGCGTCGGCGCGCGGGGTACCCGCATCGACGGCGCTGAGGCGCACGCCCATGCCGGGCACGGCTTCGCGCTCGATGAGCTTGCGGAAATAGGTCTGGGCAGTGTCGGAGATCTGGATCATGCGGCTATTCTAGCGGCTTACATGTTATGCGCTCATTCGGTTTATACACTGTCCGGCGCATTGTTCAGACATACACGAGGTGGAGGATTCCATGGCCGACCTGATTCCCCTGGCGCAGGCCCATTGCGTGCCCCGCAAGGGCAGCGACCATAAGCTGGGCGAGGCCCGGGTGGCCGAGCTGCTGCCGCAGATTCCCGGCTGGGAACTGGCCGAACAGGGCCAGGCCCTGACCCGCACGTTCCGCTTCAAGGACTACTACCGGACCATGGCGTTCGTGAACGCCCTGGCCTTCATCGCCCATGCCGAAGACCACCACCCGGACCTGGGGGTGCATTACGACCGGGCGGTGGTGCGCTTCTCCACCCATGACGTGGGTGGCCTGAGCGAGAACGACTTCATCTGTGCAGCCAAGGCTTCGGGCCTGACGGAGGAATGGAAATGAGTGTTCGAAACACGGCCATGCAGCGCGTGGTGCTGCACGGGTGGGTCGTTGGACTTGCGGTCGCAGGGCTGGCGGGGTGTGGTGGTTCGTCGGAACCGGCCGCGCCGGTGGCCGCGCCTACCGAGGTAGCGGCGGTGAAGACCCCTCCGCCCGAATACCCGGTTGAACTGGCCTGCCAGGGGATCGGTGGCACCAGCACATTGAAGGTGGTGGTCGGTACCGATGGCACCCCTGGCGAGATCACCCTGGCCAGCAGCAGCGGCAATGGTGATCTGGATCACCGGGCGCTGCAGGCGGTGACCAAGTGGCAGTTCAAGGCCGCCACCCGCGCCGGTCAACCCGTCCCGACCACCATCCAGGTGCCGGTGAGCTTCAATCCGCCGCAGCCGAAGCCGGATGAATGCTTCGCCATCGAAGAGCGGCTGCGCCGCGGCGGCTGAGCCCTGCCCCATCCCCACGGATGTCAGCCGGCGCCAGCTCCGTTTTCCTTCCGCGCCGCGGCTGTTCCGCGGCGCGCTGTTTATGTACAAGGACGCGTTGACGCATGCCGGATATCTCAAGTGGACACGTATGGCTGGCCCTGGCGGTGACCCTGGCGGCCGGGCTGGCAACCGCGCTGGGCAGCCTGATGGTGCTGTTCTCGCGGCGGCCCAACCCGCGCCTGCTGGCGTTCGGCCTGGCCTTCGCCGGCGGCGCGATGGTGTTCGTGTCGCTGACCGAAATCCTGACCAAGTCGATCGATTCCTTCACCCAGGCCTACGACGCGCGGCTGGGCTTTGCCTACGGCACAGGCGCGTTCCTGTGCGGCGTGCTGCTGATCGTGCTGATCGACCACTTCGTGCCCAATCCGCATGACAGCCTGGACAAGCAGGACCCGATGTACCGGGAAAACAACAAGGCCTACATCAAGCGGGTGGGCCTGTTGACGGCGGTGGCGATCACCGCGCACAACTTCCCCGAGGGACTGGCCACCTTCTTCGCGATGCTGGAGAGCCCGTCGGTGGGCATGCCGTTGGCGTTCGCCATTGCCATCCACAACATCCCCGAAGGGATCGCGATCGCGGTACCGGTGTATTTCGCCACCCAGAACAAGTTCTATGCCTTTGGTGCCAGCCTGCTGTCGGGCCTGGCCGAGCCGATCGGCGCGGCCATCGGCTACGTAGTGCTGTCCGGCGTGCTCAACCACGCCACCTTCGGCTGGGTGTTCGGGATCATCTCCGGGGTCATGGTGTTCCTGGCCCTGGACGAACTGCTGCCGGCGGCCAAGCGTTACGCCAAGGGCCACGAAACGGTGTATGGCCTGGTCGCCGGCATGGGCAGCCTGGCGATCAGCCTGGTGTTGTTCAAGTGGTGATGTGCGTGCGGGCGTGACGCAGATACCGTGGGCCGGCCAACGGCCGGCGCTACCGGGACCTCGACGCCATGCGTCCGAAGCCCCGGTTTGATTGATCCCGATCCCAATGGGCCCGTAACAATCCGTAGCCCCGGCCGTTGGCCGGACAGCCTCACCCCAACCGGTTCAACGCCTCCGTCAACTCATCGGCCAACGGCGCGTTGAGGGTGTACGGGGTCTTTCCCGCGTCCAGCGAAAATTCCAGCGAAGCCGCGTGCAGGAACAGGCGCTTCAGCCCGATCTGCTCACGAAGCCGCTTGTTGACGTCGGGATCGCCGTATTTGTCGTCACCGGCCACTGGATGACCCAGGTGCTGGGCGTGCACTCGGATCTGATGGGTGCGACCGGTCTCGATGCGTACCTCGCAGTACGAATGCCCGCCCCGACGCTCCAGAACCTTGAAGTGGCTCACCGATTCCTTGCCGATCGCATTGACCTGCACGTGGCGTTCCCCGCCCTGGCGCAGCCCGACGTGCAGCGGCGCGTCCACCGTCATCACCCCGTCGGGCATGCGCCCGACCAGCAGCGTCAGGTAACGCTTGCGGATACCCGCACCGTGGTCCTCGCGCAACAGGGCCTGCAGCTCGCTCAGTGCTGAGCGCTTCTTGGCCACGATCAGCAGCCCCGAGGTGTCGCGGTCGAGCCGGTGCACCAGTTCCAGGGTCTTGCCCGGGCGCAGCGCGCGCAGCGTTTCGATCGCCCCGAAGCTGATCCCGCTGCCGCCATGGCTGGCCACGCCCGACGGCTTGTTCAGCGCCAACAATCGTTCATCTTCGTAAACGATGGCGTCTTCGAGCCGCTTCATGAACGCCGCCGGCGGGCCAGCCTTGTCGCCCTCCTCGGTGAGACGCACCGGCGGCACGCGCACTTCATCGCCGCCCTCCAGCTTGCGCTCGGCCTTGGCCCGGCCGCCGTTGACCCGGACCTGGCCACTGCGCACCAGCTTGTACACCAGGCTGCGCGGCGCGCCCTTGAGCTGTCCCAGCAGGAAGTTGTCCAGGCGTTGCCCCGCCCGGTCGTCCGGGACGGTGATGAGACGGACGCTGGTCTTGCCTTCAGCGGGCTTGGGAGGCGGTACGGTGTCGGTCATTGGCCTTTTATTCTGTTACACTCGGCAGGCGAGATAAGGGATTGATTTCGTTGGAAGTTGCTCTGGGCCAGAAGCCCAACTTCCCGCGATTCCGGCACAGTGCGCAGCCACCGCCCCCGGGGCGGCCATGTTAGCGGCTCACCGGCAGTCCCGGCCATCGCCGGATGCCTGACACGCGTCTGCGCTGAAAAAATGTCCCTGTGGCGCTCCAGCCTGGCTGAAAGCTGCCTCCGGCCCGCAACACCCAAACCAAAACAAAATGAAGCGCTCCCGCGGCCTGCCGTGGTGTTGTAGCGCTGGAAACCCAAGCCGCCCTCCCCGCGCATGCGCGATGGGCGTGCAAGCGTGACCAGAAGCGAAACCCCATGGCGTTCCGCGCGGTAGCAGCGCGCGAGGAACGCAATATGAAGCGAATGCTGATCAACGCCACGCAGGCCGAAGAGCTGCGGGTAGCCATCGTGGATGGCCAGACGCTGTACGACATCGACATCGAACAGCCGTCCAAGGAACAGAAGAAGTCGAACATCTACAAGGGCCGCATCACGCGCCTTGAGCCGTCGCTGGAAGCAGCCTTCGTGGAATACGGTGGCGAACGCCACGGCTTCCTGCCGCTTAAGGAAATCTCCCGCGATTACTTCCAGGCCGGGGTCGACCACAACAAGGCCGGCATCCGCGAACTGCTGCGTGAAGGCCAGGAAGTGGTGGTCCAGGTCGACAAGGAAGAGCGTGGCAACAAGGGCGCCGCCCTGACCACGTTCATCTCCCTGGCCGGCCGCTACATGGTGCTGATGCCGAACTCGCCCACTGCAGGCGGCGTCTCGCGTCGCATCGAGGGCGAAGACCGCGCCGCGCTGAAGGAAGCGCTGGACAAGCTGAACATCCCCGACGACATGGGCGTGATCATCCGCACCGCCGGCGTCGGCCGCGATGCCGAAGAGCTGCAGTGGGACCTGGACTACCTGCTGCAGGTCTGGAAGTCGATCGCCGAAGCCGCGCTGACCAAGCCGGCCCCGTTCCTGATCTACCAGGAATCGCGCCTGATCGTGCGCGCCCTGCGCGACTACCTGCGCGCCGACGTGGGCGAGATCCTGGTCGATACCCAGGAGCTGTACGACACCGCCCGCGAATTCATGCAGCAGGTGATGCCGCAGACCCTGCGCAAGCTCAAGCACTACACCGACGACATTCCGCTGTTCAACCGCTTCCAGATCGAATCGCAGATCGAAGGCGCCTATGAGCGCAACGTGCGCCTGCCCTCGGGCGGCTCGATCGTGGTCGACCAGACCGAAGCGCTGACCGCCATCGACGTGAACTCCTCGCGCGCCACCAAGGGCAGCGACATCGAGGACACCGCCTTCCAGACCAACCTGGAAGCGGCCGAAGAAGTGGCCCGCCAGCTGCGCCTGCGCGACCTGGGCGGCCTGGTGGTGATCGACTTCATCGACATGTCGTCGAACAAGCACCAGCGCGAAGTCGAGAACCGCCTGCAGAACGCGCTCAAGTACGACCGCGCGCGCGTCCAGCTGGGCCGCATCTCGCGCTTCGGCCTGATGGAAATGAGCCGCCAGCGACTGCGTCCGAGCCTGGGCGAGTCCAGCCAGATCGTGTGCCCGCGCTGCGACGGTCATGGCCGCATGCGCAGCGTCGAATCGCTGTCGCTGTCGATCATCCGCGTGGCCGAAGAACATGCCATGAAGGAAAACACCGGGCAGGTACTGGTCCAGGCCCCGGTGGAGATCGCCAACTACCTGCTCAACGAAAAGCGCAGCGCCCTGCGCGAGATCGAACAGCGCCACGACGCGCCGATCGTGATCGTCGCCGACGAGCAGCTGCACACCCCGCATTACGAAGTGACCCGCCTGCGTGAAAACGAGCTGGGCGAAGAGAGCGGCAAGCCCAGCTACCAGCGCGGCACCCCGCGCAAGCTGCCGGTGCATGCCCTGACCAAGGCGCAGCTGAACATCCCGGCCGCGCCGGCGGTGACCAACGTCAAGCACAGCTCGCCGGCCCCGGTCCGCGAAGTGGTGGAACCGGTGGCTGCACCGGTCCCGGTCGCCCCGGCCCCGGTGGCCGCCCCGGCCG
>NZ_CAUQPH010000184.1:0-6097 GCF_963519925.1 uncultured Stenotrophomonas sp.
GCCATGCGCGCCCCGGCCCGCACGGGCTGGGCCTGGACAGCGATGCGGACGGCGCCCTGCGCGACGCGCAGGGGCAGCCGCAGCCGGGCGTGCAGGTGGTGGGCAGCCTGCGTATCGGCACCCTTTGGGAGAGCCTGGCCATTCCGGAACTTCGGGTTCAGGCGCAACAGGCCGCCATGGCTGCATTGACGCGTCCCGACCAACGGTCGTGACCTTCCGTGAACGGGTTGCCCGGGCCGCCCCCCCGGGCGGGCCGGCGGGGTAAAATGACCGCATGGATGTTTCCCACTTGCTCGACGGGCTCAACCCCGCCCAGCGCGAAGCTGTGTCCGCCCCGCCCGGCCACCATCTGGTGCTTGCCGGTGCCGGTTCCGGCAAGACCCGCGTACTGATCCACCGCATCGCCTGGCTCAACGAAGTCTGCGGCGTGCCAATGCATGGCATTTTTGCGGTGACCTTCACCAACAAGGCGGCCGGCGAAATGCGCCACCGCATCGACGCACAGTTGCCGCAGGGCAGCCGCGGCGCGTGGATCGGCACCTTCCACGGCCTGGCCCACCGCCTGCTGCGCCTGCACCACACCGAAGCCAGGCTGCCCGACAGCTTCCAGGTGCTCGATTCGGACGACCAGCTGCGCATGGTCAAGCGCGTGGTGCAGCAGCTGGAGATCGACGACAGCAAGCATCCGCCCAAGCAGATCGCGTGGTGGATCAACGAGCAGAAGGACGAAGGCCGGCGTCCGCAGCACATCCAGCCCGAGCCCAACGATGCGTGGCTGGAGACGATGCGCCAGGCCTACGCGGCCTACCAGGAGCGTTGCGACCGCGCCGGGCTGGTCGATTTCGCCGAGCTGCTGCTGCGCGCGCACGAACTGCTGCGCGACAACCCGGCGCTGCTGGCGCATTACCGCTCGCGCTTCCGCGAGATCCTGGTCGACGAGTTCCAGGACACCAACGCCATCCAGTACGCCTTCGTGCGCGTGCTGGCCGGCGACAGCGGGCACGTGTTCGTGGTCGGCGACGATGACCAGGCCATCTATGGCTGGCGCGGGGCCAAGGTCGAAAACGTGCAGCGCTTCCTGAAGGACTTCCCGGGCGCGCAGACCGTGCGGCTGGAGCAGAACTACCGCTCCAGCGCCAATATCCTCGGCGCGGCCAACGCGGTGATCGCGCACAACCCGGACCGGATCGGCAAGGAGCTGTGGACCGACAGCGGCGACGGCGAGCCGATCGACCTGTACGCGGCCTACAACGAAATGGACGAGGCGCGCTACGTGGTCGAGCGCGCGCGGCAGTGGGTGCGCGACGGCGGCAGCTATGGCGACGCCGCCGTGCTCTACCGCAGCAACGCCCAGTCGCGTGCGTTCGAAGAAGCGCTGCTTTCCGAGCAGGTGCCGTACCGCGTGTACGGCGGCATGCGCTTCTTTGAACGTGCCGAAATCAAGGACGCGCTGGCCTACCTGCGCCTGATGACCAACCGCAACGATGACGCCGCCTTCGAGCGCGCGGTCAACACGCCCACCCGTGGCATTGGCGACCGCACCCTGGACGAGGTCCGTAGGCTGGCCCGCAGCCAGGCGATTTCGCTGTGGGAAGCCACCATGCTCACCACTCAGGGCAACGAACTTGCCGCCCGCGCGCGCAACTCGCTGGCCGGGTTCCTCACCCTGGTCAACCAGCTGGAGCACGAAGCCGGCGAGATGACCCTGGCCGAGCGCATCGACCACGTGCTGATCCGTTCCGGCCTGCGCGAGCACTGGTCGAAGGAAAGCCGCAACGCGCTGGATTCGGAATCGCGCGCGGACAACCTGGACGAACTGGTGTCGGTGGCCTCGCGCTTTACCCGGCGCGAGGATGATGTCGAGGAAGGCGCCGAGAACATGAGCGAGCTGGTCGCGTTCCTGTCCTACGCCTCGCTGGAGGCGGGCGAAGGCCAGGCCCAGGCCGGCGAGGAAGGCGTGCAGCTGATGACCCTGCACTCGGCCAAGGGCCTGGAATTCCCGCTGGTGTTCCTGGCCGGCATGGAAGACGGCCTGTTCCCGAGCGCGCGGTCGCTGGAAGAAAGCGGCCGGCTGGAGGAAGAGCGCCGGCTGGCCTACGTGGGCATCACCCGTGCGCGTCACAAACTGGTGCTCAGCTACGCCGAATCGCGCCGCATCCACGGCCAGGAAAACTACAACGTGCCGTCGCGCTTCCTGCGCGAGATCCCGCGTGAGCTGCTCAACGAAGTGCGGCCCAAGGTGCAGGTCTCGCGCGGTGCCTCGCTCGGTGCCAGCCGCCCGGCCAGCCACGCCGCGCTGGAGGCACCCCCGCTCAAGCTCGGCGCCCTGGTCACCCACGCGAAGTTCGGCGAAGGCATGGTCACCGACTACGAAGGAAGCGGCGCGCATGCGCGCGTGCAGGTGGAGTTCGCCGAGGCCGGCAGCAAGTGGCTGGTGATGGCGTACGCCAACCTCACCGTGATCTGACCGGGCGTGTCACGGATGACCCGCCATGTGCTATTCCTCTGCAGCCAGAACCGCCTGCGCAGCCCCACGGCCGAGCAGGTGTTCGCCGACTGGCCGGGCGTGGAAACGGCCTCGGCCGGCGTGCTCGCCGATGCCGATGTGCCGGTCAGCCCGGAGCTGTTGCAGTGGGCGGACGTCATCTTCGTGATGGAGCAGGCGCACCGCACGCGGCTGGCCAGCCGGCACCGGCAGTGGTTGAACGGGAAGCGGGTGGTCTGCCTGGACATCCCCGACGACTACGACTTCATGCAGTCGGAGCTGGTGGAGCTGCTGAAGAAAAAGGTCATCCCCCACCTGCCGTAGCGCCACGTCCTGCGTGGCTGCGCGATCTACGGGCACCTCAGCCACGCAGGGCGTGGCTCTACATTCTCCTCCCTTTCCAGGTAATCCCATGTCTGCCACCCCTGTCGCCATCAACGTAAAGCTCAATGCCCGCCTGCAGCCCGAACATCGCCTGCAGCTGTTCGAAGACTCGCTCGACGCCATGCTGGAAGGTGCCGGGATCGGCGAGATCATGGGCGGTGGCACCGCGCTGTCCGAGGAAGGCGAGGTTGAATACGGCGACCTGGAGATCCAGCTGCACGATGCCGGTGCGCTGCCCAACCTGATCGAAGCGCTTGAGCAGCTCGGTGCGCCGAAGGGCTCGCTGATCCAGCGCGAAGGCGAGCCCGACCTGGCGTTCGGCATCACCGAAGGCCTGGGCCTGTACCTCAATGGCACCGACCTGCCCGATGAGGTCTACGAGCAGTGCGACTCGAACTACGTGTTCGACCAGATCGTCGAGCGCATCGACGGCCACGGCGAAGTCTGCAGCTGGTGGCAGGGCCCGAGCGAAACCGCGCTGTACCTGTATGGCGCCTCGTTCGACACCATGGCCGAGCGCATCGCCGACCTGCTGGCCAGCTACCCGCTGTGCCAGGGCGCACGGGTGGTTCAGATCGCCTGACCCCGGTAGCGCCGACCGTTGGTCGGCAACGCGGCACCCCAGCACCCCAGCCGCCGCGCATCCGACGGGGGAGCAGCCGACTGACAGTCGGCTCTACCCCTGCTCAAACGCGACTCATCCCCGTTTTCACCCGCTTCGTCGCGTGCCGCTTGTCGGTCCCCGGTCGTGCGCCCAGAGTCTGGCGCTGTCTGCTGGGAGCATGCACATGAACAAGGGAATTCCGTACCTGATGGCGACCCTGGTCGCGCTGACACTGTCGGCGGGCTGGGCGGCACCGGTGCTGGCCCTGTTCGAGCAGGTGACTGCGTGCCTGGACAGCGGCGGCCGCCTGGACCTGGTCCACCTGCGCTGCGCGCCGCCAGCCGCAGTGCCCGGCCTCGTCCTGGAGGGCTGGGTGTTCTGGCTGACCGCAACGGGCGTGGCGGTGGTGGGCCTGCTGGCGACACGTCGGCGACCGGCGTCATCCATGCAGCGCGGTGGAGGGGTGGACGCCGCCGATTGATCCCGCTCAAGGCATCCTCTCCACGCCGGGTGTGCAATGGTGTCCCCACTGCCTTCGCCAAGGAGCGTTCCATGTACAAGCGGATCCTGATTGCCACCGATGGCTCCGAGCTGTCCGAAAAGGGCCTGCTCAAGGGCCTGGAACTGGCCCGCGACCTCAACGCCGAGGTCGACATCGTCACCGTGTCCGAGCCCTGGGCGGTGGGCATGTATGACGCGATGGGCTGGAGCGTGGGCTACACCAACAGCCCCGAGTACAAGGCCGACCGCGAAGAAAGCGCGCAGAAGGTCCTGGCCCCGGCCAAGGCCGCCTGCGAGGCGCAGGGCCTGCGGGCCACCACCGTGCACGTGCTGGACCGCTACGCCGCCGACGGCATCATCGACACCGCCACCGAGCGCAGCAGCGACCTGATCGTGATGACCTCGCACGGCCGCCGCGGCGTGACCCGGGTGCTGCTGGGCAGCCAGACCGCCGAAGTGCTGGCACGCAGCAGCGTACCGGTCCTGGTCATCCGGTAGCGCCGGGCTTTGCCCGGCTGCTCGCAGAGTCCCGCTCTACGGCCGTATCTTCAGCGTCTGCGATTCGTCCAGGCTGCCATCGGGCTGCAGCACCACGTAGCGCTCGCCGCTGCGGTCGAACAGGACCGGTATCGGGTCGCGGAACAGCGGGCGGCGCACGAAGCGCAGTGCCCAGCCGAAGTGCTCCAGGGTCTCCACGGCCTGGCGCTGCTCGGCAGTCAGCCCGTCGCGCAGGGCGGCGGAATCCATGGGCTTGCGGCGTTCGGGAGTCGTCATCAGGTACGGCGGGCAGGCATTCCAGGGCGGCAGGCAGACCGGGCACGGGGCCGGCTTACCAGCTGTAGAGCTTCCAGTACACCGGCGACACCCCGTCCTTGCTGCGGTCGCCGCCGGTCTGGCCGCCTTCGTACATGTAGTACGGGGCGCCGCGCGACGGGGTCACCTTGACCATGCGCAGCTGGCCGGCCACCCGGTATTCCTCGATGGTGTCGCCGTTGTCCATGACGCGCCTGGCGACATCGGCGCCGGTGACATCGACCGGCGGTGCGCCGGCGCTGCCCCCAGTGGTCGCACAACCAGCCAACACAAGCAGACCTGCCAGCATCAGAGTCTTCATGGACCACGGTTCCTGGAGCGGGGGAGCCTCGATTATGCCCCATGCCCCGTGACGCCGGTGCCGTAACCGGCCATGGCGGGGCGCGTAGAATCGTCGCATGAGCCGATTAGTCCTGATTGACGGGTCCAGTTACCTGTATCGCGCGTTCCACGCGCTTCCGCCGCTGACCAATGCCGCCGGTGAACCCACCGGCGCGCTGTTCGGCGTGGTCAACATGCTGCGCGCCACGCTGAAGGAGCGCCCCGAGTACGTCGCCTTCGTGGTTGACGCGCCCGGCAAGACCTTCCGTGACGACCTGTACGCTGACTACAAGGCCAACCGCCCGCCGATGCCCGACGACCTGCGCCCGCAGATCGAGCCGATGTGCCAGATCGTCGAGGCGCTGGGCCTGACCATCCTGCGCATCCCCGGCGTGGAGGCCGACGATGTGATCGGCACGCTGGCCCTGCAGGGCCACCGCGACGGCATGACCGTCACCATCTCCACCGGTGACAAGGACTTCGCCCAGCTGGTGCGCCCGGGCATCGAACTGGTCAACACCATGACCGGCAGCCGCATGGATTCGGACGCCACGGTGATGGACAAGTTCGGCGTGCGCGCCGACCAGATCGTCGACCTGCTGGCCTTGATGGGCGATGCCGTGGACAACGTGCCCGGCGTGGAGAAGTGCGGGCCCAAGACCGCTGCCAAGTGGCTGGCCGAGTACCAGACCCTGGATGGGGTGATGGCCGCTGCCCCCGGCATGAAGGGCAAGATCGGCGAGAACCTGCGCGCGGCGCTGGATCGGCTGCCACTCAACCGCGAACTGGTCACCATCCGCACCGACGTGGCGCTGGAGGCCAGCCCGCAGACCCTGGCGCTGCGCGACCCGGACGTGCCCGCACTGGGCGAGCTGTACCTGCGCTATGGCTTCACCCAGGCGCTGAAGGAACTGGGAGGCCAGGTCCCGGCGCCCGCTGCGGCCAGCGACGCGCCGGTAAGCCTGCGCGGCACCGCCGCCGGCTACGCC
>NZ_CAUQPH010000185.1:0-5960 GCF_963519925.1 uncultured Stenotrophomonas sp.
CAGCTTCTGTTGTGTATACGAGACTGCTGGCGGTGTGGGGGTTTTGCTTCGGCGCGTAGAGCCACGCCCTGCGTGGCTGTTCTTCGTCGGGCACCGCGCAGCCACGCAGGGCGTGGCTCTACTGGCTGAACCACGGCGTCCCTCAGACACGCATGGCGTGTCGCTACGCTTAAACTGTCTGCCTCCACTACGGAAGTCTTCCATGACCGCAGAAATCTCCGTTCCCGTCTCGTTTGGCGAGCTGCTGGACAAGATCTCCATCCTGCAGATCAAGTCCGAGCGGATCAGCGATCCGGCCAAGCTGGTCAACATCCGCGCCGAGCTGAGCGCGCTTGAAACGACCTGGATGGCGCATCCGGCCGGGGTCAAGGACATCGCGAAGCTGCGCGCCGAGCTCAAGGACATCAACGAGCAGCTCTGGGACATCGAAGACAACGTGCGCCTGAAGGACAAGGCCGGCGAGTTCGACGACGCGTTCATCGCGCTGGCGCGCAGCGTCTACCAGAAGAACGACCAGCGCGCGCGGATCAAGAAGGGCATCAACCTGGCGCTGGGCTCGGTCTACGTCGAAGAGAAGTCGTACAAGGACTACAGCGGCCGCGGGTGAGAAACGCCCGGGTCGAACGGCTGTATCGCTAACGCCGACCGGTAAGGCCGACCGCTAACGCCGACCGCCAGCGCCAACCGCTAACGCCAGCCGGTAACGCCAACCGCTAACGCCGACTGGTAGCGCCGACTGTTAGTCGGCTGGCCGGGACAAGCAGCCGACTAACAGTCGGCGCTACCAGTCGGCGCTACCAATCGGCGCGATCGGCGCGATCGGCGCATCAAGCGCGACCGGCGCATCCAGCGCGACCGGGTACATCCGGCGCATCCGGCGCGCCCCGCGTTACCGGCGCTATCGCAGCGGTGCTCGCGCCTGATCGGCCACATACCGCTCGAACGCAGCGATGCCGTCCTCGACCGTGATCAGCTGCATCACGTCGTCGAACTCGATCTTGGTGCCCCACTTCAGTTCGCTGCCGGGCTTGCCCAGGAACTTCCGCGCCGCATCGTCGTACCGGTCCACGCAGTAGCGGCGGTCCGAGTAGGGGCCGCTGCGGTGCGGGTTGCTGGCTGCATGCAGGCCCAGCACCTTGGCGCCCATCGCGTTGGCGATGTGCATCGGTCCCGAATCGGGGGTCATCACCAGCGCCGCACGCGCCAGCAGGGCCGGCAGCTGTTTCAGCGTGTCCTTGCCCACCAGGTCCAGCGCCGGGGTGGCCAGCTGGGCCTGGATGGCGTCGGCCATGCCGCGCTCCAGTTCGCTGCGGCCGCCGCACAGCACCACCCGCCAGCCGCGCGAGACGGCATGGTTGGCCACCGCCGCATAGCGCTCGGCGTACCAGTTGCGACGCACATGGCTGGAGCAGGGCGAGATCATCAGCACCGGCCGGCCATCGTCCTGCCACTGCGCCTGCGCCCATTCCACCGCTGCCGGGGGCACCGCCAGGTCCCAGCTGACCTCGGTCTGGCGGATCCCCAGCGGTTCGCCGAAGCTGCCGATCGCGTCCAGCACGTGGATGCCCGGGCGGTCGGGGATGCGCTCGTTGATGAAAAGCCCGTGCAGGTCCTTCGAACGCGCCTTGTCGTAACCGATCCGGCGCTGCGCCGGAACGAAGGCCGAGAGCACATTGGCCCGGAAGGCCACCTGCATCTGCAGCAGCGCCTCGAACCGACCCGGCGGCAGCTCGGCGCGCAGGGCGCGCATGCCGGCCAGGCCGGTCTTCTTGTCGTAGGCGTGGAAGACCACGCCGGGCAGTCCGTCCAGCAGCTTGTGCCCGGCCTTGTCGATGATCCAGTGCAGTTCAACGCCGGGGCGCGCCTGCTGCAGGGTCCGCACCAGTGGCACCACGTGGGTGACGTCGCCCAGCGCGGACAAACGCAAAAGACACAAGGAAGAGGACGCTGATGCCATGGTGTTGTTAGACTCGAAGGAATGGTCGCATTCGACGCCACTGAAGCGCTGACGCCCTGCCGCGATGGACGTGGCATGGGTGCCATTCTGTTCGACCGCGAACGGCTGCGGCAAGCCGACATGAGCCTGTTCTCCCCGGCCCACTGGGGCGAGCGGGCGCGGCCGGTGGGCGAGGGCGGCCGCGGCGGCGCCTGGTTCGTCGATGCGCCGTTCGGGCATTGCGTGCTGCGCCAGTACCTGCGCGGTGGCATGGCGGCCAAGCTCAGCCACGACCAGTACCTCTGGCGCGGCGCCAACCGCACCCGAAGTTTCGCCGAATTCCGCCTGATGCGCGCGCTGCGCGCGCTCAAGCTGCCGGTGCCGCGCCCGATTGCCGCGTTCTACATGCGCGACGGCATGCGCTATCGTGCCGCGCTGCTGATGGAACGCCTGGAAGGCGTGCGCTCGCTGGCCGACCGCGCGCTGGTCGCCGGGCGCGGCGCGCCGTGGGAAGAGACCGGCCGGCTGATCGCGCGCTTCCACCGCGCCGGGCTGGACCATGCCGACCTCAACGCCCACAACATCCTGTTCGACGCCAATGGCCATGGCTGGCTGATCGATTTCGACCGCGGCGTTCAGCGCATCCCGGCCACCGCCTGGCGCGAGCGGAACCTCAAGCGCCTGCACCGTTCGCTGGTCAAGCTGCGCGGCGAGCGCAGCCATGACGAGGTGGAGAAGGATTTCGCGCGCCTGCGCCGCGCCTACGACCTGGCCTGGAACCGGGGGTACTGATGACCTGGTCGCTGCGTTTCATGGGGGTCGGCAATGCGTCGGCCGTACAGCTGGGTTCGCCGATGGCGGTGATCGAGCGCGAGGGCCAGCCCTGGCTGACCATCGACTGTGGCGGCGAAGGCCTCACCGCGTTCCTGGCCCAGTACGGGCGCATGCCCGAGGCCCTGTTCGTCACCCATGTGCACCTGGACCACGTGGCCGGATTCGAGCGCCTGTTCGTGGACGCCTATTTCTCGCCGCAGCGCCGGGGCCGCATCCGCGTGTACGTCCCGGCGACCGTGGTACCGCTGCTGCATCGGCGGGTGGCCGACTACCCGAACGTCCTGGCCGAGGGCGGCGCCAATTTCTGGGATGCATTCCAGTTGATCGTGGTCGGCGATGCGTTCTGGCATGACGGCGTGCGCCTGGAAGTGTTCCCGGTACGCCATCACTGGCCGGAAACCGCGTACGGCCTGCGCCTACAGGGCGCGCTGGTGTGGAGTGGCGACACCCGTCCGATTCCGGAAATGCTGGCCCGCTACGCCAGCGACAACGAACTGATCGCCCACGACTGCGGCCTGCACGGCAACCCGTCGCATACCGGCGTGGAGGATCTTGAGCGGGAGTATTCGCCCGAACTGCAGGCGCGCATGATGCTGTATCACTACGCGAGCGAAGCCGACGGCGACGCCTTGCGCCAACGCGGTCACCGCGTAGCGACGCCGGGCGAGTGCGTAACTCTCTCGGCGCCAACGGGAATGCCGACGTAGAGCCGCGCCCCTTGAACGGTGCGCGCCGGTCCCAGGAACGCGTCGCCACGCGCCATTGTGCTGATCGCATCGCGACGTAGCGTGGTTCACTGCGTGGCTGCGCGGACCCGAACTTGTTCGCAGACCCCAAAACGGGTGACGGCCCCGCCGGCTGACCTCGGCGCCCGCGTCGATCGATACCGTTGCTGCCTTCCGGCCCTGGCGGGATTTTCGACCTAGCGTCGCGAGGGGCCGACGGGGCCGCCATAGAGACGTTGCACCGAAGTGCAGTCACCCAGTATAGCGCGGCGCAGCCAAGCGCGGTAGCTCCGCAAGCGCCGTAGATCCGCAAGCGCGGTAGATCCGACTGTTAGTCGGATTCGGCCTTTGGCGCAAAACCCCCCGGTAGCGACACGCCACGCGTGTCCCCGACCACCCTGACCACACCATGACCCCAAGGCACCTATAACCCCATCCCAACTCCCCCATCACCTAGAATCCCCCCCAAGGTAGAGCGGGGCTCTGCCCCGCTGCACGCACCCCAGGAGGAACGGCCTCCCCCATATCGGGCAACAATGACCAGGACGACCTGGCCCCATAAGGAGGGCCACCATGGCCTGGATATATCTACTCGTTGCCGGTGTACTGGAAATCGTCTGGGCGTTCTCGATGAAACAATCCGAGGGCTTCACCCGGCTCACCCCGTCGCTCATCACCTTCGCCGCCATGGCCGCCAGCTTCTGGCTGCTCGCCCTGGCCATGCGCACCTTGCCGCTGGGCACCGCCTATACGATCTGGACCGGCATCGGCGCGGTCGGCGCGTTCATCGTCGGCATCGTGTTCCTTGGGGAACAGGTGAGTGCGATGCGGATTGGCGCGGCGGTGTTGATCGTGAGCGGGCTGGTGTTGATGAAGGTGTCGAGCGCGTAACGGCAGTTAAAAATGTCGCCCTTCGGGCGGCACTGTTTGACCGGCGGGGTGGTCGAACGCGGCGGAATGGTGGCCGCTTCATTGTCGGGGATTACGGGGCCCATCCATGGGCCCCGCCCCAACGCGCGCTCGGCGCGCGTTGGGGCCAGCCATTCGGCTGTCCGGATTCGCTCCGGGCGAATCCGTCGAACCCCCGTCCGCGCGTCTCGTCCACCGACTCTCCGCCGGGCAAACGCAAAAGGCCGCCCATTGGGCGGCCTTTTGCGTTTGTCTGGCGGAGAGAGGGGGATTCGAACCCCCGAAGCGCGGTTTAGACGCTTACACACTTTCCAGGCGTGCTCCTTCAACCACTCGGACACCTCTCCGGACCTGCTGCGAACCCGCTGCAGGGGCGCAGATTCTAGCTGGGTAACGCGCCGTGCACAAGCGCCTTCACGCAGGGGCAGGGGGGCTGGACAGGCGTGGCACAATGGACGTCCCGATGAAGACGGTGGCCTGATGTCCTATCTCGTCCTTGCCCGCAAGTGGCGTCCGAAGCGTTTTGCCGAGCTGGTGGGCCAGGAACACGTGGTCCGTGCGCTCAGCAATGCGCTGGACAGCGGCCGGGTGCACCATGCGTTCCTGTTTACCGGCACCCGCGGGGTCGGCAAGACCACCATCGCGCGTATTTTCGCCAAGTCGCTCAACTGCGAGCAGGGCACCAGTGCCGATCCCTGCGGCCAGTGCCCGGCCTGCCTGGACATCGATTCCGGGCGTTACATCGACCTGCTGGAAATCGACGCCGCGTCCAATACCGGCGTGGACGATGTCCGCGAGGTGATCGAGAACGCCCAGTACATGCCCTCGCGTGGCAAGTACAAGGTCTACCTGATCGACGAAGTGCACATGCTGTCCAAGGCCGCGTTCAACGCGCTGCTGAAGACGCTGGAAGAACCGCCGGAACACGTGAAGTTCCTGCTCGCCACCACCGACCCGCAGAAGCTGCCGGTCACGGTGCTGTCGCGCTGCCTGCAGTTCAACCTCAAGCGGCTGGACGAGGACCAGATCCAAGGCCAGATGACCCGGATCCTGGCCGCCGAGGAGATCGAATCGGATCCGACCGCGATCGTGCAGCTGGCCAAGGCGGCCGACGGCAGCCTGCGTGACGGCCTGTCGCTGCTCGACCAGGCCATCGCTTACGCCGGCGGTGCGCTGCGCGAAGACGTGGTGCGCACCATGCTGGGCACCGTCGACCGCACCCAGGTCGCGGCCATGCTCGAGGCCCTGGCCGACGGCGATGGCGTGCGCCTGCTGCAGGTGGTGGCCGCGCTGGCCGAGTTCTCGCCCGATTGGAGCGGGGTCCTCGAAGCGCTCGCCGAAGCGCTGCACCGCATCCAGGTGCAGCAGCTGGTGCCCGGCGCCCAGGCCGATGGCGACGGCATCGATGCCGCCGCATTTGCCCAGCGCCTGCGCCCGGAAGTGGTGCAGCTCTGGTACCAGATGGCGCTCAGCGGCCGCCGCGACCTGCACCTGGCGCCCAGCCCGCGCGCCGGCTTCGAAATGGCCGTGCTGCGCATGCTGGCGTTCCGTCCGGC
>NZ_CAUQPH010000186.1:0-5672 GCF_963519925.1 uncultured Stenotrophomonas sp.
CAGCACCGCCGGTCGAGCCGGCGGCCACGCCCGCGCCCGTGCTGGTGTTCGAAGCGTCCACCGCACCGGTGGCCGTCGACGCCCCGCACTGGACGTTGCACGGCGAGCCCGCGCGCACCGATACCGCCCCCACCTTCGCCCACTTCGATCCGGTCGTGGCCGAAGAGGCCGGCCCTGGCCAGGCGTGGGGCGTTGCCCCCACCGATATCGCACCGATCGTGCTGGACGGAGCCGATGCAGACGCCTCTGCCCACGACAACCATGCCAGCGTTGCGGCGACCGGCTTCGATCCGGTGGCCGCAGAGCAGGACGCGCTGGAACTGAGCGACGAGCCGATCGAGTTCACCTTCGACGAGCCGCTGCAGAATGCAGGCGATGTGCTCTCGCTGCAGATCGACGACCTGCCGGCGCAAGCGCCGGTTGCGGACGCCACGCTGGACGTGCAGGCGCTTCCGGACTTCCTGCAGGAACAGGTGGAGCAGGTGGATGCGCCGCTGGACGCGCCCGTCGAGGAGATCGAGGCGCCCGCCGCGCCGGTCGCCACCGGTGGCGTGCAGGAAGCGGTGATCGGCACGATCGAACTGGACGACGAGTCGGCCCGGTTCCTGGCCGAGCTGGATATCGCCGCATCGCAGTTCTCCACCGTGCCGGTGGTCGAAGCGTCCGCGCTGGTGGACGCACAGGCCGCCGTGCACGCCGGTGAGGCCGACGACGGCAGCATCGACGCCGGCTTCGAGGACGATGGCGAGAACATCGACCAGGACATCCGCGAAGTCTTCATCGAAGAATTCGACGAAGAACTGGTCAACCTCGGCAACCTGCTGCCGGTCTGGCGCATGGCGCCGGACAACATGGACCGCCTGCGTCCGATCCGCCGGGTGTTCCATACCCTGAAGGGCAGTGGTCGCCTGGTCGGTGCGCGCACCCTCGGTGAGTTCAGCTGGAAAATCGAGGGCATGCTCAACCGCGTGCTCGACGGCAGCCGCCCGGCATCGCCGGCCGTGGTCGCCATGGTCACCCAGGCCTATGAAGTGCTGCCGCAGCTGAATGCCGCGCTGCGCGACGGCAGCCGCGTGAGCGCCGACCTGCAGGCCATGCAGGCCATCGCCGACCGCGTGGGCGCCGGCGAAGAAACCTTCCATGTGCCGCTGCAGCGCCCGGCCCCGGTCGCTGCGCCGGTGGACGCGGTGGACGCGCTTGAAACGATCGACGCCGTGGAAGCGGTGGAAGTGGTGGAAGCCGTGGACGCCGTGGAGCCGGAAATCGCCGGTACCCCGGCCAATATCGACGACGTGCTGCGTGAGATCCTGGAGGCCGAAGTCGAAGCCCACCACGCCACGCTGCAGGCGTGGCTGCAGGAGGCCCAGGCGGCGCCGCAGCCGGTCACCGACAGCCTGCTGCGCGCGGTGCACACCATGAACGGCGCGTTCGCGATGACCGACGTGCCGGAAATCACCGCCGTCACCGGCGGCGCGGAGAGCTTCATCAAGCGCTCGCTGGCGGCCGATGCGGTGCCCGACGCCGACGGCGTCGCGGCCCTCTCGGCAACTGCCGCAGCGATCCGCGCCACCATGACCGCGCTGCAGGCCGAAGCGCCGCGCATTCCATCGCAGGCCGCGCTCGCGCAGCGCCTGCAGGCGCTGGCCGAAACCCTGCCCGAAGCGCGCTGGCCGGTGCTGGTGGCCGACGATGGTTCGGACCTGGATGGCGATATCGAGGATATCGAGGCCGTCGAGGCGGTCGAAGCCATCGAGGTTGACGTTGACGGAGAACGCGACGCCGAAGCTGACGCATCGCGCGACGCGCACGATGTCACCGCGCACGAACTGGCTGCGTTCTCGGCGCAGTTCGACGAGCGCAATGGCTTTGCGGTTGCCGACGACAGCACCGACAGCGCCCTGCAGGAGGCCATCGTCGACGCCGACGCGTTGTCGATCGTCGAGGCCGTCGACACCGACGATACGATTGAGTTGATCGAAGCTGATGCCGAAGCCGAAGCCGAAGCCGAAGCCCCCGCCGCCGGGGATGCCCTGGTGGTCGATGAGCTCACCGGCAGCGATGACCTGTCGGCGTACTTCGACGCCGGGCTGGTCACCTCGTTCGAGGTGCAGGACGTTGCCCCGGTCCAGCCGCAGGAGGTGCCGGAAGCCGCCGCCGACGCCATCGTCGAGCACGGCCTGGAGGCTGTGGAGCTGACCGGTGCCGACGATCTGTCGCGCTACTACGAAAACACCCTGCCCGGCACCGAAGACGCCGTGCAGGCCGTGGAGCTGGAGGCTGCCGAAGCCGACGCGCTGCACGAAGCACTCCAAGCCGCCGACACCACCGACGTGGCCGAACCGGAAACCGCGGTCGCCGGGACGCTCGACGTGCTCGACGTCGCCGCGGACGACGTGGTCACCGACGACACTGACAGCGACAACACCGACAGCGACAACACCGACAGCGACGACACCGACAGCGACGCGCTGGACGACGTGCTGCCGACGACCCCGGCGTTTGGCGAACCGGTCGCGCTGCAGCAGGCACTGGACGACGGGCTCACCATTGTCGAGGGGCCTGATGCCGTGGCCTCCAGCGACGATACGGTCGTGCTTGGCCTGGAGGCCTCGCACCCGGCGCTGGACGAAGCCGATGCCTTCGCGCAGGACGCCGCCGCGCTGGAAGAAGCGCCGGCCGTGGTCGACGAACCCGCCGCCGACGAGCTCGACGATGCCGGCTCGCTGGACTTCAACGTGCTCGACCGCGAACTGGTCGACATCTTCGTCGAAGAAGGCAAGGACCTGCTGGATCATTGCGATGGCCTGATCAGCGAGCTGCGCGCCGCGCCGCAGGACCGTGAGGTCCTGGCGGGCCTGCAGCGCGACCTGCATACCCTGAAGGGTGGCGCGCGGATGGCCGGCATCAACGCCATCGGCGACCTCGGCCATGGCATCGAATCGCTGCTGGAGGCGGTCGCCGCCAACCGCACCGACATCGACCGCAGCGACGTCCAGCTGCTGGAGCGGGGCTTCGACCGCCTGCACCAGATGCTGACCCGCACCGGCAGGCATCGCGACGTGGCGATGCCCGACGACCTGATCGCCGCCTTCGAACAGCGCACGCTGGGACGCGACGAGGCCACCGATGTAGCGTTGCCCGAAACGGCGGCCGTGGAGATCGACAGCGCCGTGGCTGCCGCGCCGCTGTCGGCGCCGGTGCCGCTGGAAGCCTCCAGCGACGAGGACAGCCTGGCCCGTCCGCAGCAGGAACAGGTGCGCGTGCGCGCCGACCTGCTCGACCGCCTGGTCAACCATGCCGGTGAAGTGGCGATCTACCGTTCGCGCCTGGAACAGCAGCTCGGTGCTTTCCGCGGCGCCATGGGCGAACTGGACCGCACCAACGCACGTCTGCGCGACCAGCTGCGCCGCCTGGACCTGGAAACCGAGGCCCAGATCGTGGCCCGCTACCAGCGCGAACAGGAGCAGGTCGACCACAAGTTCGACCCGCTGGAACTGGACCGTTTCTCGACCCTGCAGCAGCTCAGCCGTGCGCTGAACGAGTCCGCAGCCGACCTTGGCGGCCTGCAGGGCGTGCTGGACGACCTGTCGCGCCAGTACGACGTCCTGCTGCAGCAGCAGTCGCGGGTCAGCTCGGAACTGCAGGATGGCCTGATGCGTGCGCGCATGGTGCCGTTCGACGGCCTGGTGCCGCGCCTGCGTCGCGTGGTGCGCCAGGCCGGCCAGGACACCGGCAAGCTGGTCCACGTCACCCTGGACGGTACCCACGGCGAACTCGACCGCAACGTGCTCGACCGCATGGTCGCGCCGCTGGAACACATGCTGCGCAACTCGGTCGCGCACGGCGTGGAAACGCCGGAACAGCGCCGCGCCGCCGGCAAGCCGGAGGAAGGCGAGATCGCCATCCGCCTGCGCCGCGAAGGCTCGGAAATCGTGCTGGAAGTGGCCGATGACGGTGCCGGCCTGAACCGCGAGGCGATCCTCCGCCGCGCCGAACAGCGTGGCCTGGTCGAAGCCGATGCCGTGCTTTCCGACGCCCAGCTGGACGCGATGATCTTCTCGGCCGGGTTCAGTACCGCCGACCAGGTCAGCCAGCTGGCCGGCCGTGGCGTCGGCATGGACGTGGTGCACAACGAAGTCCGCCAGCTCGGCGGTACCGTGGACATCCGCTCGGAGCCGGGCAAGGGCGTCACCTTCACCCTGCGCCTGCCGCAGACCCTGGCGGTCACCCAGGCGGTGTTCGTGCAGATCGGCGACACCACCTTCGCGGTGCCGGTGGCTTCGGTCAGCGGTATCGGCCGAATCTCGCGCGAGCGCTTCGAATCGGCCGAGGGCGGTTACCACTACGGCGGCGAAGAGTTCGTGCTGCACGACCTGGGCACGCTGGTCGGCCAGGGCCAGGCCCGCGCCGAAGGCCAGGCCCAGGTGCCGCTGCTGCTGGTGCGTGCCGGTGAGCTGCGCGCGGCGGTGGCGATCGACCAGGTACTCGGCAACCGCGAAATCGTGGTCAAGCCGGTCGGCCTGCAGATCGCCTCGGTCCCGGGCATCTACGGCGCCACCATCACCGGCGATGGCCGCGTGGTGGTGATCCTGGACGTCGCCCCGCTGGTGCGTCGTTACCAGGCCAACCCGCTCAAGCCGGTTGCCCCGGCCACCCAGGCCAGCGACCGCCAGGCGCCGCTGGTGATGGTGGTCGACGACTCGCTGACCATGCGCAAGGTCACCGGCCGCATCCTGGAGCGCCACAACTTCGAAGTCACCGTCGCCCGCGACGGCATCGAAGCGCTGGAGCGGCTCGAGGAGCGCGTGCCCGACCTGATGCTGCTGGACATTGAAATGCCGCGCATGGATGGCTATGAGCTGGCCACCGCGATGCGCGCCGATCCACGCTACAAGGGCGTGCCGATCGTGATGATCACCTCGCGCAGCGGCGACAAGCACCGTCAACGCGCCTTTGAAATCGGTGTCCAGCGCTACCTGGGCAAGCCGTACCAGGAGCTGGACCTGATGCGAAACGTGTATGACCTGCTGGGGATCGCCCGTGCCCGTGAATGACCTGAACCCGCTGCCGCTCGTGGCACTGCTGGCACGGGTCGGCCCGGCGCGCGAGCGCCTGCGCGAAGCGCTGGCCCAGGCCGGTGCGACCGTGGTGCTGGAAGAAGATCCCAACAGCGTCGATGCTGAAACCCTGGGGGGCGTGGACGCCGGCGCGGTGCTGATCGCGCTGGAGCCGGCCATCGAGGATGCGCTGGAACGCCTCGACCCGGTACTGGCGTCGCCCGCGCTGACCGTTATCTTCGACGAGGCCGAACTGGCCGCGCGTCGCGAGGGCTGGGAAGCGCAGCGCTGGGCCCGCCACCTGGTGGCCAAGTTGCATGGCCACCAGGACGTGCTGCCGCCGGGCTCGGAACAGGAAGGCCTGTTGCAACCCGAACCGGGCCTGCCGCAGACCCCGGCCGAACTGCATGCGGACGCGCCGCTGGAATTCCACGTCCGCGAAGCGTTCGACGCCGCCGCCGACGTGCCCACCGACGGCCTGTACACGCCACCGGAGGCCTACAGCGAACCGATGTCGCTGGAAGAGGCGCTGGCCGCGATGCAGGCGCCCGCCGCTGCACCCGCGAGCGAGCCGCCGCCGGTGCCGGCGAGCGTGCCCGCCGCGCCGCCTGCCGC
>NZ_CAUQPH010000187.1:0-5630 GCF_963519925.1 uncultured Stenotrophomonas sp.
ATGATACGGCGACCACCGTGATCTTCACAGAGCTCTAGTCGTCGGCTGCGTCTGTTGTTTTTTAGCGATTGGCCGCAGGCTGGCACTGGGCGTGCGCAGCGCGCGGTTCACGGTGATTTCGGTTTCGCGGTAGATCTCGGCCACTTCCTCCGGCGCGCCGTAGCTGCCGGCCACGTCGGCGATCACTTCGGCCTCGCTGCGACCCGGCTGGGCCGCCAGTTCCGAACGCAGGTATTCCTCGGCGTCGTACAGCGCGTCCTGCACCATCGCCGGATCGGCGTCGTGCAGCGCGGCGCGCAGTTGCGCCAGGTACTCGCCGATCGTGGTGGGCAGGCCCCGGCCCGTCATGCTCTGTTCGTTCATTGCAGTACCCCTTCCAGCACGGAATCAACGGAATCTCGGGTGGCACGCCAGGCCTGGCTCCATTGCTCCAGCACCTCGCGGCCGCGTTCATTGATGCGGTAATAGCGTCGCGGTGGCCCGGCCACCGACGGTTCAATCTGGCTCTCCAGCAGGCCGGCCGCCTCCAGGTTGCGCAGCACCGGGTACAGCGCGCTCTGCTTGCCGCTCAGCACGCCCTGCCCGACCCGTTCCAGCTCCTTGGCGATCAGGTAGCCGTACAGGGGTTCCCCGGTCCGGGCCAGCACCGCCAGCAGGGCCAGCGACACGGTGCCGGCACTGAGCTCCTTCTGGAACTTCTTCAGGTGGACCTCGTGGTCGCTCATGACGATCTCCAGCTAGCGTGGAGTCAACACTAGTGTGAAGTTGGGTATAGCGAACGTGCCGTTAGTCACCCTGCCATCCAGGTGACGCGTGGTCGACGGGACGTTTCTGCGCCAGAATCGGGCCAACTTCCTGCAAGGGTCCACCATGTCGCCACGCCGTCCCGCTTTGCTTGCGCTTGCCCTCTCCTGCCTGCTGCCGGGCCTGGCCACTGCGGCCATGCCCTATCGCAACGCGCAGCAGATCCTGGAGGCCTCGCCGGACGCCGACTGGCGCACGCCGGATCCGGCCAACCTGCTGCTGATGAACCTGGATGCCGGGCAGGTGGTGATCGAGCTGGCGCCGGCGTTCGCGCCGCAGCACGTGGCCAACATCCAGACCTTGGCCCATGAGCATTTCTGGGACGGCGAAAGCATCTACCGCGCGCAGGACAATTTCGTGGTGCAGTTCGGCGATGCCGATGCCGACGATGCGGCCAAGGCCAAGCCGCTGGGCTCGGCCAAGCGCAAGCTGCCGGCCGAGTTCCAGCGCGACAGCAAAGGATTGAAGGTGAGCGTGCTGCCCGATCGCGACGGCTGGGCCGACCAGACCGGTTTCGTCGACGGCTTCGCGGTGGGCCAGGACCGGCAGGACGGCACGACCTGGCTGGCGCACTGCTACGGCGCGTTGGGTGCCGGCCGCAACAACGAGGAAGACAGCAGCATCGGCGCCGAGCTGTACGTGGTCACGGGCCAGTCGCCGCGCCAGCTGGACCGCAACATCACGGTGGTGGGCCGTGTGCTGAAGGGCATGGAACTGCTCAGCGCACTGCCGCGGGGCCCCGCCCCGATGGGTTTCTACGCCGACGCTTCGCAGCGCACCGCGATCCGCTCCATCCAGCGCGTGAGCGACCTGCCGGAAGCGCAGCGACCGACACTGCAGGTGCTGCGCACCGATTCGAAGACCTTCGCCGATACGGTCGAAGCGCGCCGCAACCGCGTCGACGACTTCTACAAGCGCGCCGCCGGGCACATCGACCTGTGCAACATCCCGGTGCCGGTGCGGTGAGGGCTGCCGCGTCGCCTCAGCGTTTCTGGCTGGCGGCGACGCTGCCGAGGATCAACGCGCCGGCGACCAGCATCGCGACGGTGACCGGTTCGCCCAGGAACAGCCAGGCGAACAGGGCGCCGAACATCGGCACCAGGTAGGTCACCGTGGACGCCCGGGCCGGGCCGATGCGCGCGATCAGGCGGTAGAACATCAGGAACGCCAGACCGGTGCAGACCACGCCCAGGGCGATCGCACACGCCCAGGACAACACGGGGATCGGGGCCTCCGGCCAGTGCGTCACTGCCATCGGCAACATCACCAGCGCCGCACTGCCCAGCGTAGCGCCGGCGGATGCCGCCGGTGGCAGCCCGGCCATGTGGCGCTTCACCAGGTTCACCCCCAGCCCGTACAGCAGCGCCGCCAGCGACCCCGCGATCACCGCGGTGCCGATGCTCAACCCCGACACCTTGGCGGTGGCCAGCACTACCACGCCGGTAAACCCCACCAACAGCGCGATCGCCCGGCGCAGGCCGATTTTCTCGCCGAAGAACAGGAACGCGATCATCGCCGCGAACAGCACCGTCATCGCATTGCAGATCGCCCCGATCGCCGCCGGCGCACGCTGCGCGGCCCACGCGAACAACACGAACGGAATGGCCGAATTGATCAGGCCGATCGGCACCAGCCAGCGCCAGCGCCGGGCCGGGAACTGCGCACGCGCTGTCCACAGGAACGGCAACAGCACCAGCGCCCCCAGCAGCAGCCGCACCTCCACCAGCGCATAGGGGCCGAACGACGGCACCGCCACCCGCATGAACAGGAACGAGCAGCCCCAGATCGCGCCCAGCAGGGTCAGTTCCAGTGGCGTGCGCCAGTCGCGGCTGCGCGCGGACGCGGCCAGGTCCGCGCTCACGTCCGGCCCCCGGGCGCGGCCACGGGGCGATCCGACGGCATCAGGACGGGCAGCAACATGGCGAGGGCTCCAGGGGAAGAGGTACAGGATCCGCCCGCGTCCCAGGCCCCGCAAGCGCGTAGTATCGGTGCCAGCCACAAATCAGATTTGGGTCTTGCCGATGATCCTGCGCCCTGCCCTGCTGCCTGCGCTGGGCGTATTCGCGGTGGCCGCCCGCCACCAGAACTTCGCCCATGCCGCCGAAGAGCTGCACCTGACCGCCAGTGCGGTCAGCCACCACGTGCGCCGGCTCGAATCGCTGCTCGGCACCGTGCTGTTCCAGCGCCAGGCACGCGGCGTGCGGCTCACTGCCGAAGGCCGGCAATTGGCCGACGCCGCCGCCGCCGCGCTGAGCGACCTCAACGCCGTCGCCGGCAACCTGCACCCGCAGGCCGACATCGTGCCGCTGCGGGTCACCACGCTGCGCTCGCTGTCTTATTGCTGGCTGGTGCCGCGGTTGCCGCGCTTTACCCGGCAGCACCTACGCATGCGCATCGAACTGCAGACCAGCAGCGAACTGCTGCGCTTCGACGAGAACGGACCGGAACTCGGCATCCGCTACGGCCTCGGCCAGTGGCCCGGGCTCACCGCACACCACCTCATGGACGACGAACTGTGTCCGGTCGCCTCGCCGGCCCTGCCCGGCGTTTCCGCGCTGCGCGAGCCGGCGCAGATTGCCGCCCTGCCCCTGGTCAGCGACATGTCGCCTCAGGGCTGGCGCGACTGGTTCCGGGCCGCCGGCGTGCGTGGGCTGGACCTGACCGCGCAGCACACCTTCAGCGACAGCACCGATGCGATGCGCGCGGCGGTATACGGCATCGGCGCGGTGCTGGCACGCAAGCACATCGCCCAGCCCTACCTGCAGCGCTACGAGCTGGTGCGCCTGCCTGGTCCGGCCTTGAAGGCGCGCTATGCGTACTACATCGTGCACGCCGAACACCGGCCGCTCAGCCCGACGGCGGTGGCGTTCATGGACTGGTTGAAGCGCGAGGCACAGGATGAACGCACGCCCGTGCCCGCATTGCCGGATGAACTGATGGGGATTGCGCGGGGTTGAGGGCGCACGACCAACGGTCGTGCGCTACCGGTGTGGTGCGCGAACCGGGGTTGCTGGTTGACCGGCGTCGTCACCTCGTCTTGTCCGCGGTCTGGCTAGGCTGGAATTCCCTTCTCCAGAGACGTCCCCATGGCCACGTTGCGAATCAGGATCACCGGCAGCGAAGACGATGCGCGCGCCATCAGCAACCTGCTGCAGAGCGTGGAGGGCATCGAGCATGTCGAGGAAACCGACGATCTGATGCCGCACATGGATGACGACGATTCCAGCTCGGCAGGCCTGTCCGACGATATCGGTCCCGGCACGCATGAACTGGAAGTCGAAGTGGGCAATGAAGCCACCGCGCAGAAGGTGCGTGACGCGGTGCAGGAACTTGCATTGGAACTGGACGTGTTCGTCGAGTACGAGCACGACGAGGGTTGACGGTACACGGCGCACCACCAACGGTGGCGCGCTACCGGGTGGCTGACCCGTTTACCGGTAGGTATGCACCGTTGGTGCATATGCTCTACGCGCCAGGCAACGTCCGGCGCCGCCGCCACAGCTTCAGCCCGATCCAGCCTGCCAGCCACGCCACCAGCGCCACCGGCAGCAGCGCCGCTACCGCGCGGATCACGAACGCCACGCTGGTGGTCAACGTCGCGCCGAAATCGCGCAGCGCTTCACCGATCTCACTGCGGCTGCGCTGGCCGGCGGGCGACTGGAAGCGCAGGGTCAGCAGCTGCGTGTCGATCCGGCGGCGCTGGTTGGCGGCGTCCTTGTTGGCCTGCTCCAGGCCCGCTTCGATCTCCGACAGGCGCTGGGTCACCACCAGCAGGTCGGCGATCTTGATGGTTTTGTCTTCCTGGTACGCCAGCAGGCGCTCGTGTTCCTTCTGCAGCCGCGCCTTGGTCAACGCGGTGTCTGCGACCTGCTGGGCCAGGTCTTCGGCCTGGGTGTTGCGCGAGGCGACATCGCCGCCTTCACCGGCCAGCCCGATCAACGGCTCGACCCCCTTCGGCGCAATCCGCACGCGGATCGATCCGGAGGGATACTCGCCGCCCTGCTGGCCGACCTGCAGCACCGCGCAGTCGCCAAAACGGCTGGCCTGGCAGGCGTCGGCAATGCGCTTGACCCGCGCGCCGATCTGCGACGCTTCCAGCTGGATCTCCACGTCGTGCTCGTACGCCAGTGACGCCCCCTCCGGCGAAGCCACCGCGCCCGCCGCGCCGGCGCTGGCCGCCGCATGTTCCCTGTTGCTGCACCCGGCCAGCGCCAGTACCAGCAGCATCCCTGCCCCGGCAGCGCCGCGCTGCCAGCTCGTCCCTGTCATCACATTTTTGCTCCATCAAAGTGGGTGATCGTCAGCGTTTCCAGCTCCAGATCCGGCAGGCAACGGACGTTCACCGCGGCCATCGCCTGGTTGCTACGAGGGTCTACGCCCTCACTGAACGGGGCGATGCCACAGTTCGCGCAGTAATGGTGGGACAGGTGGTGGCGGGCGAACTGGTAGGTGGCCAGCTGCGCGGGGTCCGTGTTCAGCTGCAACGCCGCACGCGGCGCGAACCACAGCAGGCCACCGCGCCGGCGGCACAACGAGCAGTTGCAGTCCATCACCTCGGTGATCGGCGCATCCGCCTCCAGCGTGAATGCAATGTTTCCACAGTGACAGCTTCCCTGGTACTGCATGGCACCACCCCGCCGGCCTGGAAAGCGCCATGGTAATCCAATGGCACGGGTGCCGGCGCTGCCCGGCGCCTATGCTGGGGGATTGTCCACAGCACAGGATCGCCGATGCGCCAGCATCTTCTTGCCCTCGCCCTGATCGCCGCCCTCGGCGGTTGCCAGCAGGCCGACGCCCCCACCGCCCCGGCGGGCACCGCCGCGACC
>NZ_CAUQPH010000188.1:0-5553 GCF_963519925.1 uncultured Stenotrophomonas sp.
CAGCAGGCCCAGCGGCCACCGGGCCGGCGCGGGCAGCGCGCTGGCAAACGCCACCCACGGCATCAGCGCGGCGAACAGCAGGTGCGCGGCAAGCTGCCAGCGCGAGGGGCGCCACTCAAGCCGGCAGGGCGCGGATCCGGGCGATGAGATCGCGGAGCTGGGCATCGGGGCATTCCTCGTAACCCATGAACCAGCGCCACAACTTATCGTCTTCGCAGTCGAGCAGGCGCAGGAAAACCTCGCGCTCGTCGGTAGGCGCAGTGGGCCATTGGCGGTCGAGATAACGCTCGAACAACTGATCCAGCTCGCGCATGCCGCGGCGGCAGCGCCAGCGGAGCTTCTTGAGGAGGGTGGCTTCGTCCATTTCGGGTTCCCACATATGGCAAAGCCACGCAGGGCGTGGCTCTACGGTTCCAACAGTTTCCGCCTGGGACACGCATGGGGTGTCCCTACGCGGGTCAATCCACCGTAGTGACACGCCATGCGTGTCACTGCCCTTCATCAGGCGCGGCGCGCCATCATCAGCTTCTTGATCTCGGCGATCGCAAGCGCCGGGTTCAGTCCCTTCGGGCAGGTGCGGGCGCAGTTCATGATGGTGTGGCAGCGGTACAGCTTGAACGGGTCTTCCAGGTCATCCAGGCGCGCACCGGTGTCTTCATCGCGCGAGTCGATGATCCAGCGGTAGGCCTGCAGCAGGATCGCCGGGCCCAGGTAACGCTCGCCATTCCACCAGTAGCTCGGGCAGCTGGTCGAGCAGCACGCGCACAGGATGCACTCGTACAGCCCGTCGAGCTTCTTGCGGTCGTCCGGCGACTGCAGGCGTTCGCGGTCCGGCGGCGCCGGGGTCTGGGTGCGGATCCACGGCTTGATCGACGCGTACTGGGCGTAGAAATGGGTCAGGTCCGGCACCAGGTCCTTGATCACGCTCATGTGCGGCAGCGGATAGATCGGCACTTCGGCCTTGCCGCAGTCGGCAATGGCGCGGGTGCAGGCCAGCGTGTTGGTGCCGTCGATGTTCATCGCGCACGAACCGCAGATGCCTTCGCGGCACGAGCGGCGGAAGGTCAACGTCGGGTCGATCTCGTTCTTGATCTTGATCAGCGCGTCCAGGACCATCGGGCCGCAGGCGTCCAGGTCGATCTCGTACGTATCGGTGCGCGGATTGCTGTCGTCGTCGGGACTCCAGCGGTAGACCTTGAAGGTGCGCAGGTTCTTGCCACCGCTCTTGGCGGGGAAGTGCTTGCCCTTCGTGATCTTGGAATTCTTTGGCAGGGAAAACTCGGCCATGGCTGCTCTCGTTGGCTCAGGCGGCCCGCGCCCTCAAGGCGCGGATTGCATGGTAGGCGGGGGTCGCGATCAGTACACGCGCGGCTTCGGCGGCACCACGGCAACCTCGTCGGTCAGCGTGTACATGTGCACCGGACGGTAATCGAAGCTGCACTTGCCCTTGTCGTCGACGCTGACCAGGGTGTGCTTGTGCCAGTTGACGTCGTCGCGATCCGGATAATCCTCGTGCGCGTGCGCACCACGGCTTTCCTTGCGCTGTTCGGCCGAGTTGATCGTCGCCACCGCGTTCAGCAGCAGGTTGTTCAGCTCGTAGGTTTCGATCAGGTCCGAGTTCCACACCAGCGAACGGTCGCTGACCTTCACGTCCTGGAACGAATCGAACACCTGCGCCATCTTCGCGCAGCCTTCCTTCAGCGTTTCGCTGGTACGGAACACCGCGGCGTCGGCCTGCATGGTGCGCTGCATGTTGTCGCGGATGACCGAGGTCGGGGTATCGCCGTCGGCGTAACGCAGCTTGTCCAGCAGGCCCAGGGCCTTGTCGCAGGCGTCGGCGGCCAGCGGCTTGTGCGATGCACCCGGCTTGATCGTCTCGGCGCAACGGTTGGCCACCGCACGGCCGAACACCACCAGGTCGAGCAGCGAGTTGGAGCCCAGGCGGTTGGCACCGTGCACCGACACGCAGGCGGCTTCGCCGATCGCGTACAGGCCCGGGACCACGGCGTCGTTGTTGTCGCCGACCTTGCGCACCACTTCACCGTGGAAGTTGGTCGGGATGCCGCCCATGTTGTAGTGCACGGTCGGGATGACCGGGATCGGCTGCTTGTGCACGTCGACGCCGGCGAAGATACGGGCGCTTTCGGCGATACCCGGCAGCTTCTCGTCGATCACGCCCGGGCCGAGGTGGGTCAGGTCGAGCAGGATGTGGTCCTTGTGCTCGCCGACGCCGCGGCCTTCGCGGATCTCGATGGTCATCGAACGGGCCACCACGTCGCGCGAGGCCAGGTCCTTGTAATGCGGTGCGTAGCGCTCCATGAAGCGCTCGCCGTTGCTGTTGCGCAGGATGCCGCCTTCACCGCGGACACCCTCGGTGATCAGGCAGCCGGCGCCATAGATGCCGGTCGGGTGGAACTGCACGAACTCCATGTCCTGCATGGCGATGCCGGCGCGCATGGCCAGGCCGCCACCGTCGCCGGTGCAGGTGTGCGCCGAGGTGGCGCTGAAGTAGGCACGGCCGTAGCCGCCGGTGGCCAGCACCACGCCCTGGGCGCGGAACAGGTGCAGCGAGCCGTCGGACATGTCCAGCGCGAGCACGCCGCGGCAGGCACCTTCATCATCGAAGATCAGGTCCAGCGCGAAGTACTCGATCATGAAGCGCGCATCGTGCTTCAGCGACTGCTGGTACAGGGTGTGCAGCATGGCGTGGCCGGTGCGGTCGGCCGCCGCGCAGGTACGCTGTGCCGCCGGGCCTTCGCCATACTTGGTGGTCATGCCACCGAACGGGCGCTGGTAGATCTTGCCCTCTTCGGTGCGGCTGAACGGCACGCCGTAGTGTTCCAGCTCGATGATGGCCGGAATGGCCTCGCGGCACATGTACTCGATGGCGTCCTGGTCGCCCAGCCAGTCCGAGCCCTTGATGGTGTCGTAGAAGTGGTAGCGCCAGTCGTCTTCGCCCATGTTGCCGAGCGCGGCGGAGATGCCGCCCTGCGCGGCGACGGTGTGCGAACGGGTCGGGAAGACCTTGGTCAGGCAGACCGTCTGCAGGCCCTTGGCGGCAAGGCCGAAGGTGGCGCGCAGACCGGCACCGCCGGCGCCCACCACGACCATGTCGTACTTGTGTTCGGTAATCTTGTAAGCGGACATCTACTCTGGATTCCTGTCTTGGTGCCTGGACTCAGGCAACGCCGAGCGCAATGCGGGCGACCGCAAAAACACTGACGATCGCGCCGAGCACGGCGATGAACTTCACCGTGGTCTGCAGCGCCAGGGCCAGCAGCGAGTTGTGGATATAGTCTTCCAGCACGACCTGCAGGCCGATCTGGGCGTGCCAGAACATGGCCACCAGGAAGCCGACCAGCAGGATGGCGTTCCAGGGCTTGGAGACGGCATCGGCGGCGGTCAGGTAATCGGCGTTGAGCAGGCCCAGCACGAAGACCAGGAACCAGATCGTCAGCGGCACCAGCGCAGTGGCGGTCAGGCGCTGCAGCACGAAGTGCTCGGTGCCGGTCTTGGCGGCGCCCAGGCCGCGCACGTTCTTCAGCGGGGTACGGAACTTGTTCATGCGGCGGCTCCGAGGAAGACGTAGGCCCACACCAGCGCGGTGATCACCAGGCTGGCGATGACCGACATCCAGCTGCTGCGCACGAAGGCCGGGATGCTGAAGCCGATCGCGAAGTCCTGCACGATGTGGCGGATGCCGTTGCACAGGTGGTAGGCGAACGACCACGTCCATGCGAACAGGAAGAGCTTGCCGTACCAGCTGCCGGCGTGGCCGGTGAAGCAGTTCCAGGATTCAGGACCCATCATCAGGGCGAGCAGGCCGCCAGCAATGATCAGGGCTCCAACAGACAGAAAGATGCCGGTGGCTCGATGCAGGATCGAGGTGGCCATCTGGATCTGCCAGCGATACACCTGGAGGTGCGGGGAAAGGGGACGTTCTCTGGCGGCCATTCGCTGGGCTCGTTGTCTCGGCTGGGCGGCACAATGCCGCGTTGGCTCAATGCTGATCAGAAATCGATGCAGCGTCCGTTTTTCTCCCAGTCTCCATACCGCACCGGATCAAGTCCGCCGCGGCCGCCGATTTCCACAGGCACCTCCGGCGTCGGGACGAGCGTCTGCTCCTCCGGCACCAGCGGGGCTTCAGGTTCGGAATCTGGAGTGGGGGTTGTTTGGCCTATCATGGGTGGTCTCGCAACGCACAAATTTTAGACCCCGTTCACGTGCCTGACAACCTGCCCATGGATTTCATCGGTTTTCCGCGCCTTTCCGGTCACGCGCTGCTCAGTCTGCGTGGCACCGAAGCGGTGCTGTTCGCCCACGCCCAGTTCTCCAGCGATGTCACCGCCCTGCCCCTGCGGCACTGGCAGTGGAGCGCCTGGTTGAGCGCCAAGGGCCGCACCCTGTCTGTGTTTCAGCTGTTGAAGGTGGACGCCGAGCACGTAATGCTGGTGCTTGCGGATGGCGACGCCGATGCGATTGCGTCGCAGTTGCAGCGTTTCGTGTTCCGTCGCAAGGTGAAGATCGAGGTGCGCAACGACCTTGTCGCCGCCGGCAGCTTCACCTCACCGGAAGCGGCCAGCGAGGCGGCGATTGCGCAGCACGGCGAGGTGATGGAGCTGGACCTGGGCAGCGACGCCCTGCCCCGCACCCTGAAGATCGGCCCGATGCCGGCCGATGCGGGCATGCCTGATCCTGCCTTCGAACTGGCCTGGCGCCAGTCCGACCTGCGCTATGGGCTGCCGCGCCTGGACCCGGACCAGCGCGAGCAGTGGACCCCACAGCAGCTGGGGTTGGACCGGTTGAACGGGTACAGCGTGAAGAAGGGCTGCTACCCCGGCCAGGAAATCGTGGCGCGCACGCATTTCCTGGGCAAGGCCAAGCGGGCGTTGCAGCTGTTGCGGTCGGCCGAAGGCGTTGCAGGCGGGGCCAGGGTGCAGCTGGACGGTACCGACACCGGCACGGTCGCCAGCGTGGCCGGCGACCTGGCGTTGGCGGTGCTGCCGTTGGAAATGCCCGAAGGCGCCTTGAGCATCAACGGCGTTGAAGCCCACCCGGTCCCGTTGCTGGACGGCCTGGCCCGGTGAGAGAGCGGGTCACGACCAACGGTCGTGACCTACCTCTGGTGTTTCGGCGGGTCACGACCAACGGTCGTGACCTACCTCTGGTGTTTCGGCGAGTCACGACCAACGGTCGTGACCTACCTCTGGTGTCTCGTTCCACCCGTTCCGGCGGTTTGCCGGTAGGTCACGACCGTTGGTCGTGACCGGGCCTCACGCGTCCCGGTTCAACCGTTCGCCGCTGTCCGCATCGAAGAAATGCAGCCCCTGCGGCTGGATCGCGACGCGGATCGTGTCGCCCACCGCCGGCAATGCCTGCGGCGCCACGCGCATCACCAGCGCCTGGTTACCGTGGGTCATGTTGACGAAAATCTCGTTGCCCACCGGCTCGATCCCGTCGATCACCGCCTCGAACGCGGTCGCATCGCCCGCCGCCGCCGGCTGCAGGTGTTCCGGGCGCACGCCGACCGCCAGGGTCCGCCCGATCCAGGCC
>NZ_CAUQPH010000189.1:0-5484 GCF_963519925.1 uncultured Stenotrophomonas sp.
CCGCCATGCCCTCGGCACGGGTCAGCGGCTCGGTCGCCGCCGCGCCCGCCCCGGCCTTGGGCACCGGCCATGGCCCGCGCGAGACGTCGTATTCGGGCAGCACGACATTCGAGCGTGCAACGCGCCTGCCCGCGCAGCGGCTGGACCTGCGCTACGACAGCGAACGCAACCTGGTGGCGAGGGGTGTCATTCCCGCCCGTTACCGCAGCGGCGAGCGTGGGCCGCAGGCGTTCCCGGACGCCTTCGTGCCGGACCCGCCGGCGTCGTACGGCTGGCGGTGATCCCCGCACAGCCACACGAAAAACGGGCCGCGATGCGGCCCGTTCCGGTTTCATACCCTCGTCGCGGCCCTGGGCCGCACTGCCCCGTCGGACGGGTCAGCGGAAGTCTGGATAATCCTTGCGCAGCGTTTCGTCGAAGTCCTTGACTTCTTTTTCAGCGCGATCGCGCGCCCAACCATAGCGCTCCTGCAGGCGGCCTGCGAGGTACTCGGAGTTGCCTTCGGCCACCTTGAAATCGTCGTCGGTCAGGTCACCCCACTTTGCCTGTGCCTTACCCTTGAGCTGCGTCCACTTGCCGGAAATGATGTCTTTGTTCATGGGTCCTTTCCTGGATTGCAACGGCAACGTCGCCGTGGGGACAGAGTGCAACAGCCGGTGTTTGGCGGCGGTCAAGCGCGGATGAAGCGGATGCTCACTTCGTTGAATGGTGGGCGTGCTTTGCAGGCATAAAAAAACGCCGGGAAATTCCCGGCGTTTTTATCTACCGACCAACGGTCGGTTGGATCAGTTGCCCTTGGCGGCGTCTTCAACCGACTCGCCGGCCTTCTGCACGTCCTTGCCGGCACCGGCAACGGTATTGCAACCGGCCAGCATGGCAACCGAAACCATCGACAACAGCATCAGTGCAATTACACGCTTCATAGGATTCTCCTGATTAGTTCAACGTCACTACCGAATTCCGGCCCCACCTGCCTCAGGCAGATCGCGTCGGCATCGCTGCCATTTCAGGCACCGCCGCCGCGTGAGATGCAATCTGAAGTCTGGGGCGTGCAATCGATGTGAACGCGCCCCGGAACGGTTCAGCCAAGGCCTGCGAAGCGCCGGCCCGGGCTCAGTCGCGCATCAGGGTGGACTTGCCGAACAGGCTCTCCACCAGGTCCACCGCCAGCACCGCGGTGGCATTGCGGTTGTCCAGCAGCGGGTTGAGCTCGACGATGTCCAGCGAGCCCATGCGCCCGGTGTCGGCGATCATTTCCATCACCAGCTGGGCTTCGCGGTAGTTCACCCCGCCCGGCACCGTGGTGCCCACGCCGGGCGCGATGCTGGGGTCCAGGAAGTCCACATCGAAGCTGACATGCAGGTGGGTGTTGTCGTCGACGCCGTCCAGCGCAGCCTCGACCGCGCGCTTCATCCCGGCTTCGTCGATGTAGCGCATGTCGTACACATCCACCTTGTGCTGCTTGATCAGGCGCTTTTCTTCCTGGTCCACCGAGCGGATGCCGATCTGCCGCACCTGCTGCGGGCAGATCGCCGGTGCGTCGCCGCCGAGCCGGGTCAAGGCGTCCGGCCCCAGGCCGCACAGGCAGGCCACCGGCATGCCGTGCACGTTGCCCGACGGCGTGACCTCACTGGTATTGAAATCCGAATGCGCGTCCAGCCACAGCACCCGCAGGTCGCGCCCCTGTTCCCGGCACCAGCGCGCCACGGCGGTGATCGAACCGATGCCCAGGCAATGGTCGCCGCCGAGCATGATCGGCATGCGCCCGTCCTGCAGTTCGGCATAGGTGGCATCCATCAACGCCTGGTTCCAGGCCACCACTTCGTCCAGGTGCCGGTAGCCCTGCACGGGCGCGGTCCACGGGTTGCGCGGGCCATCCAGGTTGCCGCAGTCGCGCACGTCCACGCCGCGTGCGGCCAGCGCTTCGCCCAGGCCGGCGATACGCAACGCCTCCGGCCCCAGTCCGGCACCGCGCGCACCGGCGCCGATGTCCGTAGGCACGCCGATCAGGGACACCGCAGGTTGACGTTTGCTCATACCAACTGACTCCACACACACGGAAAATCCGACCAGTCTAGTCACCGCACGGCCAAACCACTCGCGGCGACGCAGCAGCGGACGACCGGTGCCCTGGCCGGCCACGACGCTTCCTGCCCCTGCGCGTCGTATCCCGACACGGGCGCAAAACCTTTGTGCGTCAACGGTTTGACGCAGACGAAAGCAGCCCGTGGTTTAGCTTACGTTGTCTATTTTGGCAAAATTTACGTGCTACATTTCACACTTCTTCGCAGTACTGATTGACTAACCCGCAACGGGTTGGTCCGTGTTTCGTTTTGTCTCAGGGGGCAGTACGTGCAGCGCAGCAGCATCCACCAGATCGTCCGCAACGCCAGTGGCGAGAGCCAGCCGGCCCGGCAGCTGTATGACGTGGCCGCCATCGAGCAGGTGTTCCAGCAGTCGTGCGAACGCGAGCAGGGCCTGCGCCTGCTGATGCTGTCCACCGCCGACGGCCGCGCCGTGGCCGAAGATTCCACGCTGGGCGTGGACGGTCGCCGGCTGGCCGCGATGGCCAATTCCTTCCTGACCCTGGGCGAGACGGTCTCGCGCGAGCTGGCGCTGAGCGACGCGGACTACGCCACCATCTGCACCAAGCTGGGCAATGTGGTGCTGATCCGCATCCAGGCCGACAAGCCGCTGACCCTGACCGCCGTTGCCGGCCACGAGGTCAACATGGGGGTGCTGCTGTTCAACGCGCGCGATTGCGCCAGCCGCCTCGACGCCGTGCTGCGCGCCCGCGCGGCCTGAGCCCTACCGATTTCGCTGTGCCCTTATGGCAGGCCCTGGCCTGCCCCTCCCACTGCCTGAAGTAAAAAGGATTTACGTGCCCAATCTCAATCTGGAAAAGCTCAATTCGCTCGCCGGTTTCGTCGGCGCCGCGCTGGTCGACGGTGACAGCGGCATGGCCCTGGCCATGGTCGGCGGCGGCAACATCAACCTGGAACTGGCCGCGGCCGGCAACACCGAAGTGGTGCGCGCCAAGCGTCGCGTGGCCGAGTCGCTGGGCCTGTCGGACACGCTGGAAGACCTGCTGATCACCCTGACCACCCAGTACCACCTGATCCGCCCGCTGGAAAGCAACCCGCTGTTGTTCCTGTACGTGGTGATGGACCGCAGCAAGGCCAACCTGGCCATGTCGCGCCACGAACTGAAGGCCTTCGAAAAGACCCTGGACTTCAGCTGATCGCAGGCGCCCGTGCCGCACCACGTCCGTGAGCGGACGAGGTGCGGCCGCCGCCGCGCTGCTGCGTGACCCGCATGAATACCCCCACACGTTCCTTCCGCGTTGCCGCTGCCGGCCTGGACATGCTGCACCAGACCCGGCTGAAACTGGCCTGCTCGATGCTGCTTGCCGAGCGCATGGAGGTGCTGCTGCAGCCCTGGTCCGGCGACGCCTGCGACCTGCTCGTGATCGGCCTGGACCACCCGGATGCTGCCCGCGCGCTCAGCGAAGCGAACGCGGTCAACGTACCCATCCTGTCCATCGCGCGCCGCCATGCCGACGCGGCACCGGGACGGCTGCCGCATGGCGCCACCGTGCGCGACATCAACGAACAGCTTTCCAGCCTGCTGCTGGCCACGCCTGGCATGGGCAGCGAGCACCCGGCAGCGGGCACGCCGCTGCTTCTTCAGCTGGCATCGGCGGATCCCGGTGCATCGGCCCTGCACCTGCTGCAGCGCGGTGGCATCACCGTGCTCGTCGACAGCGCCACGCGCAGCATCGCGCTGGCCCCGGGCACCACGCTGGCGGACGTGGTGGCACAGCTGGATGACGTGGCCTGGTCGGCCAGCCCCATCGATGCGGCCACGTTCCAGCACCAGTATGCCTACCGGCTGCCGCAGCGGCACTCGTTCGAAGCGCTGTATTTCTGCATCGCGCGCCACCGGCCCGCGTTGCTGCCGCCGGTTGCCGAACAGGCCACGTTGAAGCTGCGCCACTGGCCCGACCTGCAGGCCGACGACGTGCCCGGCACGTGGCTGCTGGCCATCGCCTGCCTGCACGCGCGCCCGTGGCAGCCTGCGGCATTGGCCGCGGCTTGCCAGATTCCGCGCCACACGGTGCAATCGCTCTTCTGTGCTGCTGTCGCCAGTGGCCTCGCATTGAACCAGGACGCCGCCGTGCCCCGTACGCAACGCCGCAAAGACGCCAGCGACTCACGCTTCTTCTCGTGGGTGGCGCGCCGCTTCGGCCTGAACCTGTTCCAGGGAGCCCAACCATGAGCCTGCCTGCCAACAAGCTGGTGTTCGTCGGCAGCATGGGCGCCGGCAAGACCACCGCCGTCCGCGCGATATCGGACGTGGAGCCGGTAAGCACCGAGATGCCGATGAGCAGCGATGCCATGGGCGACAAAGTCGAAACCACCGTCGCGCTGGATTACAGCTCCATCGAGCTGGATGACGGCGAACTGCTGCACGTCTACGGCGTGCCCGGACAACGCTACCTCGACTTCATGTGGCCGATGGTATGCGAAGGCGCGCTGGGGGTGATCGTGCTGGTCAGCGCCGGGCACCCCGACCCGGTGGCCTCGACGCTGGAGCTGCTGCAGGAGTTCTCGCGCATCGCCCCGGAAGCCAGCCTGGCGGTGGGCGTGACCCGCACCGACGAACATCCGGCGCTGTTGATCCCGGAGTTCCGCAATGCACTTTTCGACGCCGGCCATCGCCTGCCGGTAATGCGCGTGGACGCGCGCTCGGCCACGCAGGTGACGTTCCTGGTGAAGTCGCTGTTGTCGTATCGGTACGCTGAAGCGCAGTAGCTGGTGCCGACACCCGGATTCGAACTGGGGACCTACCGCTTACAAGGCGGTTGCTCTACCAACTGAGCTATGCCGGCAAAGGCACGGCGACGGCATTGCCGGCGCGGACGGCGATTCTAGCGCAAGCCCGCGCATTCCAGCGAGCGCTGCTGGGCAGCGCCGCTGCGCTGGCGTGCTGCTGAGGGGGTGGCCTGCCCGGCCAGGGCCGCGTCCACCCACCACTGGGCCGTGCCTGCGGCGCCGCCGACCAGGCGGGCGCTGAAGCCGGCGGCCGCCAGCGCGGCCATCCGCCGCTCGGCGCCTTCACGGTTGCGGTACTGCCCCAAGGCAATGGCGTTGGTGTCTTCGCCCTGGGCCATGATGTAGTAATCGCTGATGCCGGCGGCGGCGATCCGCTTGACGGTGGCCTGGGCCTCTTCGCGGCTGGCGGCGGCCGGCAGCATCACCCGGTAGGTGCTGCTGGCACCGGGCTTTGCGACCTCCCGCAGGCGCGAGCGCTGGAGCAGGGTTCCGGCATTGCCCTGGGCGGCCATGGCGCTGTCGCGATCGGCAAAGGGGCCGAGGCTGATGCACTGGAGGGGCGCGGGGGGTACGGGCGCCGGTGGGGTTTCCGTGGGCCGGCCAACGGCCGGCGCTACCGCCGCGGTGGACGATGCGGGCACGTTTGATG
>NZ_CAUQPH010000190.1:0-5452 GCF_963519925.1 uncultured Stenotrophomonas sp.
GCCCAGGCCGGCGCCGCGCCATCGTCGGCACCGCCCTGTTCGCCTTCCAGCGCCTCGACCAGCTCGTCCAGCTCCTGGCGTGGAGACGGCGGGCGCGGCGCGGCGCGGCGCGGCGCCGCCATCTGCGGCACCACACCGGCAGCGGCCAGTTGTTCGTCCAGTTTCTCGTAGCGCTTGCCGATCGGCGCGTGCAGGTCGCGCTCGCACAGCTTGATCAGGACCAGGCGCACTTCCGGGGCCAGTTCACAGCCGGCAAAGGCCTCATGGATGGCCACGCCGATATGTTCAGGGCTGATCGGGTTGCTGTCGGGGTCCAGCTCCAGCCCGCCCGCGATCCAGCCCAGGCGGCGATCAAGGCGGCCCAGTACCGGCTTCCAGTCGCGCAGCAGCACGGTGGCGAAGTTGCGCACCGCCAGCCGCGATTCCAGCACATGCTCGGGCACCAGGCTCAGCCCTTCCTCCACCTGCCCGGCCAGGGTCGCTTCGGCCGACAGCGGCGCACCGCGTTCCAGCGCGTCCCAGGCCTGGGCCAGGTGGCCACGGAAGCCGCCCACGATGTCCTCGCGACGTCGGCGCAGTTCACGCATGCCGTCCAGGAACAGCAGCTGCGACGCGCCAGCGGTACCGGCACGGTCGAACAGCACGTCGTCGAAGCGCGCCAGCACGGTCGCGAACGACTCGGCCAACCCCGGCAGGGCCGCCTCGCGCGCAAGCTTCAACAGCGCCGGGTCGCGGCCCGGTTGCCCCGGATTGGTGGGCGTGGCGATCATGCGAAAAGGCTCCCCACCCTCGCTGGTACAGGATGCAGCATGGATACGACGGACGCGGGCGTCCCCAAGACGCCAGCATACGAATGGTAGGACGGCCCGCCGGTACGGGAAAGTGAATCAGTCCTCACTTTGAACCTCATGACCGGGTACGGCAGGCCTTGTATCGTAAGGCCAGCGCGGGTGGGAAGCGAGTACAGCGACGTGAAGGAGTGCCATTAATTAAGTGCGGTTCATCACGCTTTGTCGCAAATGGTCTGGAGATGCCCCAATCCCGTGTCATAAACCGCCGGGACTATAATCGAGGCACCGAATCGCCTCGCTGAGACCCCATGCTCGACTCCCCCGCGCTGCACGCCCTGGACGCCCGCCGTTCGGTCCCTGCCCTGCAACTGGGCGCCCCCGGACCGGACCCGGCCACCCTGCAGCGGATGCTGGCCTCGGCGGTGCGGGTGCCCGACCACGGCAAGCGGGTGCCGTTCCGGTTCCTGCGCATTGCCGGCGACGCCCGCCATCGCCTGGGCGAGTTCCTGGCCCAGCGCAGCCGCGAGCGCGACCCCACCGCCTCCGACGCGCAGGTGGACAAGGATCGCCAGCGCTTCAGCCACGCCCCGCTGATCATCGCCGTTGTCGCCAGCCCGACCCCGAGCCCGAAAGTGCCCGAACAGGAGCAGCTGATGACCGCGGGCTGCGTCTGCTTCGCCCTGCTGCAGGCCGCCCAGGCGCTGGGCTTTGGCGCGCAGTGGCTGACCGCGTGGATGGCCTTCGACCCCGCCGTGCACGCCCACCTGGGCCTGGCCGCGCACGAAGGCATTGCCGGCTTCATCCATATCGGCACCCCGAAAGTCGACGTCCCCGAACGCGAGCGTCCCGATCCGGCCGCGTTGCTGCAGGACTGGGTGGGCTGAGTGTCCGACCTCGCTCCCGTGCGCACCCCGCTGTACCTGGTCGACGCCAGCCTGTACGTGTTCCGCGCCTGGCATTCGATGCCCGACGAGTTCCAGGACCAGCAGGGCTGGCCGACCAACGCGGTGCACGGCTTTGCCCGCTTCCTGCTCGACCTGCTCGAGCGCGAACGCCCCCGGCACATCGCCATCGCCTTCGACGAAGCCCTCGACAGCTGCTTCCGGCACGGCCTGTATGCCGCCTACAAGGCCAACCGCGACCCGGCCCCCGACGCGCTGCGGCGCCAGTTCGCCCACTGCAAGGCCCTGTGTGCGGCGCTGGGCCTGGCCGTGCTGGCCCACCACGAATACGAAGCGGACGACCTGATCGGCAGCGCCCTGCATGCGCGCCGCCCGGCCGGCATGCGCGGGGTGATCGTCTCGGCCGACAAGGACCTGTCGCAGCTGCTGTTCGAACATGACGAACAGTGGGACTACGCACGCAACCAGCGCTGGGGCATGGCCGGGGTGAAGGCACGCCATGGCGTGCATGCGCACCAGATCGCCGACTACCTGGCGCTGTGCGGCGATGCGGTCGACAACATCCCCGGCGTGACCGGCGTGGGCGCCAAGTCCGCAGCGGTGCTGCTGGCCCATTTCGGCAGCCTGAACACCCTGTACGAACGCCTGGACGAAGTGCCGTTCCTGCGCCTGCGCGGTGCCGCGCAGATGGCGGTGCGGCTGCGCGAGCAGCGCGAACACGCGCTGCTGTGGCGGCAGCTGACCACGATTTCGCTGGATGCCCCGCTGGATGCGGCACAGGCCGATTTCAGCCGCACCAGCGCCGACCCGCAGATGCTGCAGGGCCTGTGCGAAGCGCTGCGCTTCGGCCCGTTGACCCGGCGCCGGTTGTTCACCGCCGCCGGCCTCTCCGACCCTTCCCTACCTGCCAGTGAGTTCGCATGAGCCCCGACACGCAAGCCCCGAAGGTCGTCTACGAAGGCAAGTACCAGCGCATGGTGCTGCGCGGCACGTGGGAATACAGCGAGCGCACCCATGCCGGCGGGCTGGCGGCGATCATCATCGCGGTCACTCCCGACGACCACGTGCTGTTCGTCGAACAGTTCCGCGTACCTCTGCAGGCCCGGACCATCGAAATGCCGGCCGGCCTGGTCGGCGACATCGATGCGGGTGAATCGATCGAAGCCTCGGCGGTACGCGAGCTGGAAGAGGAAACCGGCTGGACCGCCGACCACGCCGAGGTGCTGATGATCGGCCCGACCTCGTCCGGCGCCAGTAGCGAGAAGATCGCCTTCGTGCGCGCCACCGGCCTGCGCCGGGTCGGCGAAGGTGGCGGCGACAGCAGCGAGGACATCACCGTGCATGCGGTCCCGCGCGCCGGCGCCGCGGCCTGGCTGGTGGAGAAGATGGGCCAGGGCTACCAGCTGGACGCCAAGCTGTGGGCCGGGCTGTGGATGATCGAACATCACCTGGATGGCACGCCACGTGGCTGATTCGCGCGCGCAGGGTCCAGCGCCGCTGCTGGGCCGCGATGATCCGGCGATCTACTCGATCCACCGGGCGCAGGGCGCGTCGCCCTACATGCTGCTCGCCGACCATGCCGGCCAGCAGGTGCCGCAGGCACTGCAACACCTGGGCCTGCCGCAGGCCGAACTGGACCGGCATATCGGCTGGGACATCGGCATCGGCGGAGTCACCCGGGCCCTGGCCGCGCGACTGGACGCGTGGGCGATCGAGCAGACGTATTCGCGCCTGCTGATCGACTGCAACCGGCCGCTGGCGTCGCCCACCCTGATCCCCGAGGTCAGCGACGGCACCGTGGTGCCGGGCAACGCGGGGCTGTCCGACGCGCAGCGGCAGCAGCGCATCGATGCGATCCATGCGCCCTACCACGCGCGTATCGACGCCGAGCTGGCTGCGCGCGCGGTGGCCAGTCGCCCGACCCTGCTGGTGATGATGCACAGCTTCACCCCGGTGATGAACGGCGTCGCGCGGCCGTGGCATGCCGGCGTGCTGTACCACCGCGATACGCGCTTCGCACATGCCCTGCTGCACGCGCTGCGCGACGAGGGCGATCTGGTGGTGGGCGACAACCAGCCCTATTCGGTCAGCAGCAGCAGCGACTACGCGGTGCCCGTGCACGGCGAAGGCCGTGGGCTGGTACACGTGGAGTTGGAGATCCGGCAGGACCTGATTGCCGATGCCGCTGGCCAGCACGCCTGGGCAGAGCGCCTGGCGCGGATCTTCGTGACCCTCCAGACGCAGCTGCAGCCCACGTAGCGCCGGGCCCTGCCCGGCTCCACGCGATCAACCGGCAAACCGGTCCGTCGCGCGCACCAGCGCGTCGATGTTCTCCGCTTCGAACGCCGAATGACCCGACGCCGGGCTGATTTCCAGCGTGGATTTCGGCCACGCCTTGTGCAGTTCCCACGCGTTCTGCAGCGGGCAGACCACGTCGTAGCGACCGTGCACGATCACCCCGGGGATGTCGGCGATGCGGTGCGCGTCGCGCAGCAGCTGCTCTTCGACTTCGAAGAAGCCGCCGTTGACGAAGTAGTGGTTCTCGATACGCGCGAAGGCCAGCGCGAAGCGAGGGTCCTGGTGGCTGTCGACGAAGTCGGCGTCCACGTGCAGGAAGCTGGTCGCGCCTTCCCACACGCTCCAGGCCTTGGCGGCGGCCAGCCGGGTCGCTTCATCGTCGCTGGTCAGGCGGCGGTGGAAGGCGGAGATCAGGTCGTGGCGTTCCACCGGCGGGATCGGCGCCAGGTAGTGTTCCCATGCGTCCGGGAACAGGCGGTTGGCGCCTTCCTGGTAGAACCATTCCAGCTCCCAGCGGCGCAGCATGAAGATCCCGCGCAGGACCAGTTCGGTCACGCACTGCGGGTGCGCCTGCGCGTAGGCCAGCGCCAGGGTCGACCCCCAGCTGCCGCCGAAGACCTGCCAGCGCTCCACCTGCAGGTGTTCGCGCAGCTTTTCGATGTCGGCCACCAGGTCCCAGGTGGTGTTGTCGACCAGGTCCGCGTGCGGGGTGGAACGGCCGGCGCCGCGCTGGTCGAACAGGATGATCCGGTACTTCGCCGGATCGTGGAACTGGCGCATCTTGTCGCTGCAGCCGCCGCCGGGACCGCCGTGCAGCATCACCACCGGCTTGCCCTGCGGATTGCCGCACTGCTCGAAATACAGCGTGTGGCGGTCGTCGACCTTCAGGCTGCCGACGTCGTAGGGGGTAATGGCGGGATACAGCGTGCGCATGGGCGGAGCTCCAGGTGGAATGACAGCCCGCCCGGCATCAGCCGCGGCGGTCGCTCATTCTAGCGTCGCTGGCCGCCGTCCCAGGCTCACCCGGTCGCGCTGCTCGAGGTCGACTTCGGTCGCGACCTCGACGAACCCGGCATCGGCCAGCAGCGCGCGGATCGCTGCGCCCCGGTCCCACCCGTGCTCGAGCAGCAGCCAGCCGCCGGGCAGCAGGTGCGTCGCGGCCCCGGCGATGATCAGGCGGATGTCGTCCAGCCCATCGTGTCCCGAGGCCAGCGCGCTGGCGGGTTCGAAACGCAGGTCGCCACGCGCCAGGTGCGGGTCGTCGCTGGCGATGTAGGGCGGATTGCTGGCGATCAGGTCGAAGCGCTCCCCCGCCAACGGCGCATGCCAACTGCCCTGGCGGAACGCCACGTTGTCCAGCCCATGCCGGCGGGCATTGGCGGCTGCCACCGCCAGCGCGGCCGGGCTCATGTCGGTCGCCACCACCCGGGCCTGCGGCCGTTCGCTGGCCAGGGCCAGCGC
>NZ_CAUQPH010000191.1:0-5352 GCF_963519925.1 uncultured Stenotrophomonas sp.
GCTCCGGTGGCAACGCCCGCCGTCGACGCCACCTCGCCCGTGACCCCGGCGCCGACCCCGGCCGATGCACCCCGCATCGAGGCCGTCCAGGCCGCGCCCGCCCCGCTCTATCCGCCGGCCCCGGTCGTGGTCGCCACCGACATCGTGCAGGAAGCCGTGCAGCCGCTGGCCTCCCCGGCCGCGTTCGACGAGGCGGCGCCCGCCGCGCCCGGCAAGACCGGTTGGCGCGACCGCCTCCGCAACAGCGTCATCGCGCGCAGCTTCGGCGGCTTGTTCTCGCGCAACCCCAAGCTCGACGACGACCTGCTGGATGAGCTGGAAACCGCGCTGATCACCGCCGATGTCGGCGTCGGCGCCACCACCGCGCTGGTGGAAGGCCTGCGCAGGCGCATGAAGGCACGCGAATTCGCCGACGCCCCGGCGCTGCTGAAAGCACTGCGTGCCGAGCTGATCGCGATCCTGCAGCCGGTCGCCAGACCGCTGCACATCGACCGCACGGCGAAGCCCTTCGTGATCCTCACCGTCGGCGTCAACGGGGTCGGCAAGACCACCACCATCGGCAAGCTGGCCAAGCGCTTCAAGGACGATGGCCACAGCCTGATGCTGGCCGCCGGCGATACCTTCCGCGCCGCCGCCGTGGCCCAGCTGCAGGCCTGGGGCGAGCGCAACGGCGTGGCCGTGGTCGCCCAGGGCCAGAACGCCGATGCTGCCTCGGTGGCATTCGATGCGCTGCAGGCCGGCAAGGCCCGCGGTACCGACGTCCTCATCGCCGACACCGCAGGTCGCCTGCACACCCAGGGCGGCCTGATGAACGAGCTGGGCAAGATCCGCCGCGTGCTCGGCAAGATCGATGAAAGCGCGCCGCACGAGGTGCTGATGGTCATTGATGGCACCACCGGCCAGAACGCGCTCTCGCAGCTGCGCCAGTTCCATGCCGCGGTCAATGTCACCGGCCTGGTGGTGACCAAGCTGGATGGCACCGCCAAGGGCGGCGTGGTGTTCGCGCTGGCCCGCGAATTCGGCATCCCGATCCGTTTTGCCGGTATCGGCGAGCGCCCGGAAGACCTGCGCGTCTTTGATCCGGAAGCGTTCGTGGATGCGTTGCTGCCGGAAGCGCTGGGCGGTTGATGTCGGCCGCCATCGGCGACGCGTTCGTCGGCCGGCTGCTGCCGTGGTTCGACGGCCATGGCCGGCACGACCTGCCCTGGCAGCACCCGCGCACGCCATACCGGGTCTGGCTGTCTGAAATCATGCTGCAGCAGACCCAGGTCGCCACGGTCGTTCCGTACTTCCTGAAGTTCCTGGCGGTGTTCCCGACCCTGTCCGACCTGGCCGCGGCCAGCAATGACCAGGTGATGGCGCAGTGGGCCGGGCTCGGCTACTACGCCCGTGCCCGCAACCTGCATGCCGCCGCGCAGCGCTGCGTGGACCAGCACGGCGGCGAGCTGCCGCGGGATTTCGACGCACTGCATGCGCTGCCGGGCATCGGCCGCAGCACCGCCGGGGCGATCCTCAGCCAGGCGTGGAACGACCGTTTCGCGATCCTGGACGGCAACGTCAAGCGCGTGCTCACCCGCTACCACGGCATCGAAGGCTTTCCCGGCCTGCCTGCGGTGGAGAAAGTGCTGTGGGCGCTGGCGCAGCTGCACGTGGAGCATGTGCCGGACAAGCGCCTGGCCGATTACACGCAGGCGCAGATGGACCTCGGCGCCACGGTGTGCACCCGCGCCAGGCCGGCCTGCGTGATCTGCCCGCTGCAGGACGACTGCGTGGCGCGTCGCGAAGGCCGCAGCGACCAGCTGCCCACGCCGAAGCCCAGCAAGGTCCTGCCCGAACGCGAGGCGGTGGCGCTGCTGCTGCGCGATGCGCAGGGTCGGGTACTGCTGCAGAAGCGGCCTGACACCGGCATCTGGGCGCAGCTGTGGACGCTGCCGCAGGCCGACAGCGGCACCGCGCTGCAGGACTGGTTCGATGCGCATGTGCTCGGTTCACTGGAAGATGCCGAGGAGCTGCCGGTGCTGCAGCACACCTTCAGCCACTATCGCCTGCACCTGCAGATCCTGTCGCGGCGGGTCGATGGCCTGCGGGGTGACACTCCCGCGCTGCGCTGGGTCGCCGCCGCGGACCTGCCTGCACTTGGCCTGCCCGCCCCGATCCGCAAGCTGCTGGATACCGGCAGCGCCCCGCCCGTCCCCGTCGCGCGCCGTAAACTACGCGCTGCAACGCCCCCGAAAACCATCGAGTAGCCCATGCCCCGCACCGTTTTCTGCCAATACGAACAACGTGACACCGAAGGGCTCGACTTCGTGCCCTATCCTGGCGAGCTGGGCCAGCGCATCTACGCTGGGATCGGCAAGAGTGCCTGGTCCAAGTGGCTGGCACACCAGACCATGCTGATCAACGAAGAACGGCTGTCGCCGCGCGATCCGAAGCACCGCGCGCGCCTGGAAGCAGAGCTGGAGAAGTACCTGTTCGGCGGTGGCGCTGAAGCCCCGGCGGGATTCACCCCGGAAGCGTAATCCGGTAGCGCCGGCCGTTGGCCGGCCCATGCACACCCGTGACCGCGCGATGGCCGGCCAGAGGCCGGCACTACGAACCGTTACGGGCCGATCGTGACCGGGATCAACCGGAGCAGGACCCGTTCAACCGTCGGTCCCTTCCCGCTCCTGCACCTGCGCCTGGCGCAGCTCTTTTTCCGATGCGCGCAGCGCCTTGACGTCCAGCGGGCGGATGCTGCCGATGAAGCACGGTACGGTGGGGCCCTGGTTGGGGTCTCGGATCAGCACCTTGTCGAACCGCGCCGAGACCTGGCCAATCCGGCTGGTCAGCCCGATCGCGGTCGCATAGCTCAACCCGTAGCAAGGACCCCGCAACTCCAGCAGGTACGCCTCGCTCGGGCGGGTCCATACCGCCAGCGCGCTGTCGCCCAGCTCGGTCCAGCCATTGAGCGAGCCGAAGTAGCGCATCGCATTCTGCGGCGGGCCGGCGTGGGCGCGATACAGCTCCAGCCGTTCTTCGCTGGTCAGGCGGCCGGTGGCACAGCCGGCCAGCAGCACCCCCACGGCAATCAAGGCGATCAGGCGTTTCATGGCACCTCCAGGTCGACACGCCGATCATGCACCGGCCGGGGCGCGGCCGCAGCCCCGCCCCGCCACCCGTTCAGCCGCCAGCTCAGACCTGGTCGTGGGACAGCGCGTGCAGGCGGCCTTCGCGCAGTTCGAGCACGCGGTCCAGCTTGCGCGCCAGGCTGCGGTCGTGGGTGACCAGCACCAGGCTCGTATGGTGCGCACGGTTGAGCTCCAGCATCAGCTCGAACACGGTCGCGGCGGTCTTGTCGTCGAGGTTGCCGGTCGGCTCGTCGCCGAGCACGCAGGCCGGACGGTTGACCAGCGCGCGCGCCACCGCGGCACGCTGGCGCTCGCCACCGGACAGCTCGCCCGGCTTGTGTTCCAGCCGGTGGCCCAGGCCCACCGATTCCAGCAGCGCCTTCGCGCGGCCACTGGCATCGGCTACCGCGTCACCGCCCAGCAGCACCGGCATCATCACGTTTTCCAGCGCGGTGAACTCGGGCAACAGATGGTGGAACTGGTACACGAAGCCCAACGCACGGTTGCGCAGGCGGCCCCGCTGCCCATCGGACAGCGCCGACATCTGGTTGCCGGCCACGAACACTTCGCCGGCGGTGGGCGTATCCAGCCCGCCCAGCAGGTGCAGCAGAGTGCTCTTGCCGGCGCCGGACGCGCCGATGATGGCCACGGTCTCGCCGGCAGCCACGCTCAGGTCCAGCCCGTTGAACACCGGGGTCTGCATGCGCCCTTCGGCATAGGTCTTGGCCAGCCCCTGGGCACGGATCACTTCGTCGCCGCGGTTGATCGGCTCATTCATAACGCAGGGCCTCGGCCGGCTGGGTGCGGGCAGCGCGCCACGCGGGGTACAGGGTGGCGAGGAAGCTCATGACCAGCGCGACCACGGTGATGATGACGATGTCCGGGGTCTGCATGTCGGTTGGCAGCCCGGTGATGTAATAGACGTCTTCGGGCAGCAGCTTGACGTTGAACACGGTCTCGATCGCGCCGAGGATGCGCTCCAGGTTCAAGGTCAGGGTGATGCCGCCGACCACGCCGAGCACGGTGCCGAAGATGCCGATCAGCGAGCCCTGCACCATGAACACCTGCATGACCCCGCCGGGGGTCAGGCCTAGCGTGCGCAGGATCGCGATGTCGGCCTGCTTGTCGGTGACCAGCATGACCTGCGAGGACACCAGGTTGAACGCCCCCATGGCGATGATCAGCGAGAGCAGGATGCCCATCACCACCTTCTCCATGCGCAGCGAGTGGTACAGGTTGGCGTTCTGGCGGGTCCAGTCGCTGACCCGGTACGCGCCGCCCAGCGAGTGCGCCAGGTCGTAGCCGACGTCGAACGCCTTGTCCATGTCGTGCAGCTTCAGGCGCACGCCGGTCACCCCGTCCATGCGCAGCACGCGTTCCAGGTCGGCCATGTTGGCGTAGGCCACGCCACGGTCGATCTCGTTGTAGCCGGCCTCGAAGATGCCGCTGACGGTGAAGCGCTTCAGCCGCGGCATCGCGCCGACCGGCGTGCCCTGCACTTCGGCCAAGGTCACCAGCACGGTGTCACCGACATCCACGCCCAGCCACAGCGCCAGTTCCTGGCCCACCAGCAGGTTGTAGCTGCCTTCGGTGAGGCTGTCGAAACTGCCCTTCTTCAACTTGGTGTTGATCACCGACACCGCCGGCTCCAGCGCCGGGTCGATGCCCTGCACGATCGCGCCCTGCACGCGCGGGCCGCTGAGCATCGCCTGGATCTCGATGTACGGCGCGGCGCCGGCCACGCGCGGGTCCTTGTGGGCCACGTCGATGGTGCGCTGCCAGTCGGACATCGGCGCGCCGTCGGTGGTGACCGTGGTGTGCGCGGTCATCTGCAGCAGGCGGTCGCGGATTTCCTTCTGGAAGCCGCTCATCACCGCCAGCGTGGTGATCAGCACGGTCACCCCCAGCGCGATGCCGAGGATTGAAGCCATGGAGATGAAGGAGATGAAGCCGTTGCGACGCTTGGCCCGGAGGTAACGCAGGCCGATGGAAACGGGTATGGGTTTGAACATGCAGGTACGCCGGACAATTCAGGCTATGGTGCCATCACGGACGTGAACGGGAAATGGGACGGGCCCGGATCGCCAACCGGAGCGCGCGTCGCTGCGGTGCCGGCAGCGTATCGGGCCAGAACAGGCAGGCCTGGCGGCGCCCGCCGGCCCGCCAGCACAGCTGCAGCAGCGGGCCGCGGTCGTGCAGGGTCAGCGCGTCCACCGGCTGCCCGTCGACGCAGGCGGGGCTGTCC
>NZ_CAUQPH010000192.1:0-5250 GCF_963519925.1 uncultured Stenotrophomonas sp.
CCTCGGCGCCGGCCTGGCGCAGCGCGAACACCTCGGCATGCGGACCGCCGGTGCGCTGGTGCCAGCCCTCGCCGACCACGCGGTCGTGGTGCGCGATCACGCAGCCGACCACGGGGTTGGGACGGGTGGTGAAGCGCCCGCGTTCGGCCAGGCGCAGTGCGCGCGCCATGTGCAGGTGGTCGAGCGTGGAGAAATCAGTCATGCGGGCATGGTAACGCCAACCCGGTAGAGCGGACTGTCAGTCCGCTGCCGCCCACGCGCGGTAGAGCGGACTGTTAGTCCGCTGCCGCCCACGCGCGGTAGAGCGGACTGTTAGTCCGCTGCTTCGGCAAGAAGCGGATCAAGAGCAGCGGACTAACAGTCCGCTCTACCCCTTCTTTTTCTTGGTCAGGGCGATGACGTCGCCCAGCAGCTGCAGCTGTTCGGTGCTGGAGGGCAGCTCGCGTTCGAGCTTCTCGATCTCCTCGCGGAAATCGGCCACGTCCTCGAAGCTGCGGTAGACCGACGCAAACCGAACGTAGGCCACGTGGTCGAGCTTGCGCAGCTCGTTCATCACGAACTCGCCGACCTTGATCGAGGGGATTTCGCGCTCGCCGCACATGCGCAGCTGCTGCATCACCGCGCGCACCGCCAGTTCGATCTTGTCTTCGGGGACCGGGCGCTTCTGCAGCGCGCGGTCGAAGCCGACCCGCAACTTGCGCGCATCGAACTGCTCGCGGCTGCCATCGCTCTTGACGATCGCCGGCAGCTTCAATTCGATGGTTTCCAGCGTGCTGAAGCGCTCGTTGCAGGCCTCGCACTCACGCCGACGGCGGATCGTCGCACCGTCTTCGGAGACGCGCGAGTCGATCACCCGGGTATCGGCATGCTGGCAGAACGGACAGTACATGGAACGCCTTGCATCAGGAAAACGTCATGCCGTGGTCACGGCAGCGTCGCAACGGTACCTGAGAAGACCCCTGCGTACAAATCGGGATGTGGTTCATGGTTCCTGGCAGCGGCGCCGGACGCCGCTGCCAGGGGCCCGGATTACCCGTAGACCGGGTACCGGCGGCACTGCGCGCTGACCGCGTCACGGACGCGGGCGATCACTGCCTCGTCGGCGGGCGCGTCAAGCACGTCGGCAATCAGGTTGGCCAGTTCGACACAGTCCTGCTCGGTGTAACCGCGGGTGGTCACGGCCGGGGTGCCCAGGCGCAGGCCCGAGGTCACGAACGGCGAACGCGGGTCGTTCGGCACCGAATTCTTGTTGACGGTGATGTGGGCCTTGCCCAGCGCGGCTTCCGCGTCCTTGCCGGACACGTCCTTGCCGATCATGTCGACCAGCATCAGGTGGTTTTCAGTGCCGCCGGAGACGATCTTGTAGCCGCGCGCGATCAGCGTGGTGGCCATCGCCTGGGCATTCTTCACCACCTGCTGCTGGTAGGCCTTGAAGCCGGGCTCCAGCGCTTCCTTGAAGGCCACGGCCTTGGCGGCGATCACGTGCATCAGCGGACCGCCCTGGATGCCGGGGAACACGATCGACTGCAGCTTCTTTTCGATCTCTTCGCCAGCGCCCTTGGCGATGATGATGCCGCCGCGCGGGCCGCGCAGGGTCTTGTGGGTGGTCGAGGTGACCACGTGCGCATGCGGCAGCGGGCTGGGGTACACGCCGGCGGCGACCAGGCCGGCCACGTGGGCCATGTCCACGAACAGGTAGGCGCCGACCTTGTCGGCGATGGCGCGGAAGCGCGCCCAGTCCACCACCTGCGAATACGCCGAGAAACCAGCCACGACCATCTTCGGCTTGTGCTCCACGGCCAGGCGCTCGACCTCGTCGTAGTCGATCAGGCCCTGCTCGTTCACCCCGTACTGGACGGCGTTGAACAGCTTGCCCGACGCATTGACCTTGGCACCGTGGGTCAGGTGGCCGCCATGGGCCAGGCTCATGCCGAGGATGGTGTCGCCCGGCTGCAGCAGCGCGAAATACACCGCCTGGTTGGCCTGGGAGCCGCTGTGCGGCTGCACGTTGGCGTAGTCGGCGTCGAACAGCTGCTTCAGGCGGTCGATCGCCAGCTGCTCGGCGATGTCGACGTATTCGCAACCACCGTAATAGCGCTTGCCCGGATAGCCTTCGGCGTACTTGTTGGTGAGCTGGCTGCCCTGCGCTTCCATCACGGCCGGGCTGGTGTAGTTCTCGCTGGCGATCAGCTCGACGTGGTCTTCCTGACGCTGGGTTTCGGCGGCGATGGCCTTGGCCAGTTCGGGATCGTAGGTTTCGATGCGGACGTCACGCGGGAACATCGCTTACTCCAGGCAGAAGGGGGGACAGCGGGCCCCTGATTGTAAGCGGGCCGGGGCCTGGCACGCGAAAAAAAGCGCGCCCGGAGGCGCGCTTCTTCGTTTGGGGCTCCCGGGGCAGCCACGCAGGGCGTGGCTCTACGCCATTAACGGTTGTTGATCACGTAGTCGGCGATGATGCCGGTGGCGATGGCGACCAGCAGCAGGTTGCCGCGGTCGTCGCGGATCCAGTGGTGGTCGCGCGGCGGGCGGCGCACCGAGTAGCGGCTGTAGTCGTTGACCACGTAGACCGGGCCCCGGTAGTACTCGTTGTAGCGGTGGCCGCGGGCCCAGCCGTAGCCCCGGCCCGGTGCCGGGCGGTAGACCACCCGCGGCGGCGGGGCCGGGCGGTAGTAGCCACGGTTGTCGTGGTAGCGATGGTCGTGGCGGGCCTCGCGACGATCGTCGCGCCAGTCGCGGCGGTCATGGCCCCGGTCGTGACGGCGGTCATGACGGTCGTCGTGACGCTCGTGGCGGTCATGGCCACGGCCACGGTGGTCATCGGCAAAGGCCGGGGCGATGCTGCCGAAGGCGAGCAGCGAGGCCACGGTTCCGACCAGAATTCGATTCATACGCATGATTGGCCTCGCTTGGTGGATTGACGCTTTCCATATGCTGACGGGATCTGAACGGTTTCCGGCTGGAAACGGTTTCCATTCGAACCCGTTTGACCGCCCATTCAGGCAGCGGCCAGCCCCGTCCCACGGGCCGAGGGGCGGGTGGCAGCGCTTCCGGCTATAATCGAGGTCATCCTTTTTCCCATCTGTTCCTGTTCCTGCCGGAACGGGCGCAGGGTTGCGCCTTCGGAGAGCTCATGTCCTCGCAATACATCTACACCATGAACCGCGTCAGCAAGGTGGTCCCGCCCAAGCGGCAGATCATCAAGGACATCTCGCTGTCGTTCTTCCCGGGTGCCAAGATCGGCCTGCTGGGCCTGAACGGCGCCGGCAAGTCGACGGTGCTGAAGATCATGGCCGGCGTGGATACCGACTTCGAGGGCGAAGCCCGCCCGCAGCCCGGGATCAAGGTCGGCTACCTGGCCCAGGAACCGGAGCTGGATCCGACCAAGACCGTCCGCGAAGCGGTCGAGGAAGGCGTGGGCGAAGTGCTGCAGGCGCAGGCCGCGCTGGACGCGGTGTACCTGGCCTATGCCGAGGAAGGCGCCGATTTCGACAAGCTGGCCAAGGAACAGGAGCGCCTGGAGGCGATCCTCGCCGCGGGCGATGCGCACACCCTGGAAAACCAGCTGGACGTGGCCGCCGATGCACTGCGCCTGCCGCCGTGGGACGCCGTCGTGGGCAAGCTGTCCGGCGGTGAAAAGCGCCGCGTGGCGCTGTGCCGCCTGCTGCTGCAGAAGCCGGACATGCTGCTGCTCGACGAACCGACCAACCACCTCGACGCCGAGTCGGTGGAATGGCTGGAACAGTTCCTGGCGCGCTACACCGGCACCGTGGTGGCGGTCACCCATGACCGCTACTTCCTGGACAACGCCGCCGAGTGGATCCTGGAACTGGACCGCGGCCGCGGCATTCCGTGGAAGGGCAACTACACCGACTGGCTGATGCAGAAGGACGAGCGCCTGAAGCAGGAAGACAACCAGGAGAAGTCGCGCCAGAAGGCGATCCAGAAGGAACTGGAGTGGTCGCGCCAGAACGCCAAGGGCGGCCGCACCAAGGGCAAGGCGCGTCTGGCCCGCCTGGAAGAGCTGCAGTCGGTGGATTACCAGAAGCGCAACGAGACCAATGAAATCTTTATCCCGCCGGGCGAGCGCCTGGGCAATTCGGTGATGGAATTCAAGAACGTGTCGAAGAAGTTCGGCGACCGCCTGCTGTTCGACGAGCTGAGCTTCCTGGTGCCGGCCGGCGCGATCGTGGGCATCATCGGCCCCAACGGTGCGGGTAAGTCGACCCTGTTCAAGATGATCACCGGCCAGGAAAAGCCGGATTCGGGCGAGATCGTGGTCGGTCCGACGGTGAAGCTGTCGTACGTGGACCAGAGCCGCGATGCACTGGAAGGCAACCACAACGTGTTCCAGGAAATCGCGGGGGGCCTGGACATCCTCAACATCAACGGCATCGAGATCCAGTCGCGCGCCTACATCGGCCGCTTCAACTTCAAGGGCCAGGACCAGCAGAAGCTGGTCGGTTCGCTGTCGGGTGGTGAGCGCGGCCGCCTGCACATGGCCAAGACCCTGCTGCAGGGTGGCAACGTGCTGCTGCTCGACGAACCGTCGAACGACCTGGACATCGAAACCCTGCGTGCGCTGGAAGATGCGCTGCTGGAGTTCCCGGGCAACACGTTCGTGATTTCGCATGACCGCTGGTTCCTGGATCGCATCGCCACCCACATCCTGGCGTTCGAGGGCGATTCGCACGTGGAGTTCTTCCAGGGCAACTACCGCGAGTACGAAGAAGACAAGCGCCGCCGCATGGGCGACGACGCCGCCCCGAAGCGCCTGCGCTTCAAGGCGCTGAAGTAACAGCACGAAGAAACGGCCGCGCTCTGCGCGGCCGTTTTGCTTTTGTGGGTTGTCATGCTGGAACAAGAACTCAAACAAAAACAAAAGCCAAAGCCAAAGCCAAAGCAGAAGCGCGGCGTCTCTGTTGTCTGCGAGGTGGGGCGGCCGGCGGGTAGCCCCCTCCGGGACACGCCGTGAACCCATCCATGGGGGCTTGTCAAAAACATCCATGTTTTTGACAGTCCCTACGGGGGCTACCCGCCGGCCGCCCCCACACAGGGTCGTGGGCGGTTGGGAAGAGCAGCCACGCAGGGCGTGGCTCTACGCGGGGCAGATGTTTCCGCCATCGTCCTCGGTTTTTTGCTTTTGCCGTTGCCGTTGCCGTTGATTTTTTCCGTGGACACCGATGCGGTATCGGAGGGACGGCGGGTGCGGGGGTACGGGACCGTAGAAAACATGGATGTTTTCTACGA
>NZ_CAUQPH010000193.1:0-5179 GCF_963519925.1 uncultured Stenotrophomonas sp.
GGCGATGACCGTGGTCGGCTGGGCCGGCACGGCCGGGTCGGACAGTTGCCCGCGGGACATGAACAGGGCAATCGCGGCGACCGAGGCGGCCAAGGCCGCCCCGCCGCCCACGCGCAGCCAGCCGCGCCGACGCACCGGCGTCGTCGGTGTCGCATTCGACTCCAACGGGCGCGGTTCCGCTGCCACGGCGAGCCGGATACGCTCGGCAAAGCCCGCCGGTGCAGGCGCACAGGCCTGCCCGCGCAGCACGTCGCCCAGCAGTTGCCAGCGCTCCTGGCAGCGCGACAGGTCGTCATCGTGTTCCAACCGGCGCAACAGGAAACGCGCCTGCTCCAGCGGCAGCTCACCGTCGACCAGCGCCGACAGCTGCTGGCGGTGGTGGGCGTCGAATGTGTCGGGATGTTGATTGCTCATGCGCGGCTCTTCTCGCGGGTGGCGCTGCCGATGTCCAGCAGCGGCCGAAGTTCAGTGTCGATCGCCTCGCGGGCGCGGAAGATCCGCGACCGCACGGTGCCTATCGGGCACCCCATCTTCTGCGCGATGTCCTCATAGCTCAGGCCCTCCACCTCGCGCAGGGTGATGGCCGAACGCAGTTCTTCCGGCAACGCCGCCACCGCCTTCATCACCGTGTTCTCCAGTTCCTGGCGCATCAGCTCGCGTTCCGGCGTGTCGGTGTCGCGCAGGCGGGTGCCGCTGTCGAACTGCTCGGCATCGCCGATGTCGATGTCGTCGGTGGGCGGGCGGCGGTTATGGGCGGCGAGGTGGTTTTTGGCGGTATTCACGGCGATCCGGTGCAACCAGGTATAGAACTGGGCGTCTCCACGGAAACTGTTGATCGCGCGGTAGGCGCGGACGAACGTGTCCTGGGCGACGTCCTGACATTCACTCCAGTCGGCGATGTAGCGCCCGATCAACGCGACGATCCGGTGCTGGTACTTGCGTACCAGTACATCGAAGGCCGCGCTCTCGCCGCGCTGCACGCGCCGGACCAGCTCCAGGTCCAGCTCCTGTGGTGTTTCAACCTCGGCCATGGGGGGCCGCACTCCTGTCAGCCCAACCGACGTCGGGCAATGAGACTGCCAATCCCGGGAAAAGTTCAGCGCCAATCCGTGAACGCCGCACCAGCTTTTAACTACGGTTCCGTTAAGGTTCCCAGTCTCCCCCTGCTATTGGGATTTGACGGGGAGGAAACAACCTCTGGATCATAGCCCCCTTCTCCATACACAACCGGATGGAACGTCCCCATGCTTTCAGGCTTCGATGGGCTCCGCTTCTCACATTGGCACCCCGAGATCCGTGACGATGGTGTCGTGGTGCTCAGCCTCGACCGCCACGACAGCAGCGTCAACGCGATGTCGCAGGACGTGCTGCTGGAACTGGGCGACCTGGTCGAACGCCTGGCCATGGATCCGCCCAAGGCCGTGGTGGTGCAGTCGATCAAGGCGGCGGGCTTCATCGCCGGCGCCGACCTGAAGGAATTCCAGGAGTTCGATCGCCGCGGCACGGTCAATGACGCCATCCGCCGCGGCCAGACCACCTACCAGAAACTGGCGGAACTGCCCTGCCCGACCGTGGCGGCCATCCATGGCCACTGCCTGGGCGGCGGTACCGAGCTGGCCCTGGCCTGCCGCTACCGCGTGGCGTCGAACGACCCGGCGACCCGGATCGGCCTGCCCGAAACCCAGCTGGGCATCTTCCCGGGCTGGGGCGGCAGCGCGCGCCTGCCGCAGCTGGTGGGCGCCCCGGCGGCGATGGACATGATGCTGACCGGCCGCAACCTGTCGGCGTCGGCGGCCCGCAACATCGGCCTGGTCGACAAGGTGGTGGCCCCGGCGGTCCTGCTGGACACCGCCGTGGCCCTGGCCCTGGCCGGCACCACCCGCCCGTTCAAGCAGCGCCTGACCGCCTGGGCCACCAACACCTGGCTGGCGCGGAAGCTGCTCGCGCCGCAGATGGCCAAGCAGGTCGCGCGCAAGGCGAAGAAGGACCACTACCCCGCCCCCTACGCGCTGATCAACACCTGGGCGCGTACCGGCGGCAGCGGCATCCAGGCCCGGTTGGACGCCGAACGCCGCGCCGTGGTCAAACTGGCCGGCACCCCCACCGCACGCAACCTGATCCGCATCTTCTTCCTCACCGAGCGCCTCAAGGCACTGGGCGGGAAGGACCACGGCATCCGCCACGTGCACGTGGTCGGCGCCGGCGTGATGGGCGGCGACATTGCCGCCTGGTCGGCCTACAAGGGCTTCGAGGTCACCCTGCAGGACCGCGAGCAGCGCTTCATCGACCCGGCCATGGAGCGCGCCCAGGCGCTGTTCGCGAAGAAGGTGCGCGACGAGTCCAAGCGACCGGCGGTCGCCGCACGGCTCAAGGCCGACCTCGCCGGTGACGGCGTGGCCGTGGCCGACCTGGTGATCGAAGCGATCATCGAAGACGCCGAGGCCAAGCGCGACCTGTACCAGACGCTCGAGCCGAAGATGAAGGCCGACGCGCTGCTGACCACCAACACCTCGTCGATTCCGCTGGTGGAACTGCGCGACCACATCCAGCGCCCGGCCCAGTTCGCCGGCCTGCATTACTTCAATCCGGTGGCGCAGATGCCGCTGGTGGAAATCATCCACCACGATGGCATGGCGCCAGAGACCGAACGCCGCCTGGCGTCGTTCTGCAAGGCGCTGGGCAAGTTCCCGGTGCCGGTCGCCGGCACCCCGGGCTTCCTGGTCAACCGCGTGCTGTTCCCCTACATGCTGGAAGCGGCTACCGCCTACGCCGAAGGCATCCCGGGCCCGGTCATCGACAAGGCCGCAGTGAAGTTCGGCATGCCGATGGGCCCGATCGAACTGCTCGACACCGTGGGCCTGGACGTCGCCGCCGGCGTCGGCCGGGAACTGGCCCCGTTCCTCGGGCTGCAGATCCCCGCCGCGCTGCAGACGGTCGAACCGGGCAAGCGCGGCAAGAAGGATGGCCAGGGCATCTACAAGTGGGACAACGGCCGCGCGCAGAAGCCCGACGTGCCCGCCAACTACCAGGCCCCGGAGGACCTGGAAGACCGGCTGATCCTGCCGCTGCTCAACGAAGCGGTCGCCTGCCTGCACGACGGCGTGGTCGCTGATGCCGACCTGCTGGATGCCGGCGTCATCTTCGGCACCGGCTTCGCCCCGTTCCGCGGCGGCCCGATCCAGTACATCCGCGCCACCGGCGCCGATGCGCTGGTGGAACGCCTGAAGGTGCTGCAGCAGCGCCACGGCGACCGCTTCGCCCCGCGCCCGGGTTGGGACGCGGCGGTGTTGCGCGAGCCGGTGATTTAAAGAATCGATTGATCGAAGCAGAAACGCCACCGAAAGGTGGCGTTTTTGTTTGCCCTGTGTTGATTGATCCCGATCTGCGGACGTTACGTAACAATTCGTAGCCCCGGCCGTTGGCCGGACACCGCGCGCAGCGCGGCCAGCATATCCGGAGGAGCCAGCCTCCCGATCGCGATCAAAACCCCGGCGTTTACACGTTCCGAAGTCCATTGGAACAGCCTGTTACCCGAACGGGCCATGCACCCGCCCGACCCGCGTGCCATCCTTTCCCCCTGCCCCCGCCAGCGAGAAAGCCCGCATGACGACCATCATCGCCCCGCGCGTCCATGACATCGGCGGCCTGGAAGTGCGCCGCGCCGTGCCCAGCGTCCAGGCCCGCAGCGTGGGCCCGTTCGTGTTCGTCGACCAGATGGGCCCGGCGGTGATGGGCGCCGGTGCGGGCATCGATGTGCGCCCGCATCCGCACATCGGCCTGGCCACCGTCACCTTCCTGTGGTCCGGCGCCATCGGCCATCGCGACACCCTCGGCTCGGAGCAGGTCATCCGCCCCGGCGACGTCAACTGGATGACCGCCGGGCGCGGCATCGCCCATTCCGAACGCACCCCGCCGGTGGAACGCGAACACGACCACCCCCTGCACGGCATGCAGACCTGGGTGGCATTGCCGAAAGCATTCGAAGAGACCGACCCCGGATTCTTCCACCACAGCGCGGCCACCCTGCCCCAGCAGCGCCGCAATGGCGCCTGGCTGCGGATCATCGCCGGTCGCGCCTACGGCGAAGAATCCCCGGTGAAGGTGTTCGCCGACACGCTCAACGTCGCCGTCGACCTCGACCCCGGCGCCGAACTCGACCTGGATACCGGTCACGTCGAACGCGCCCTCTACATCCTTGAAGGCGAGGCGCAGCTGGACGGCGTCGACGTCCCCGCGCAGCATCTCATCCTTCCGGAAAAGAACGCGCGTGGCCGCCTGCGTGCCAAGACGCCGTTGAAGGCCATGCTGCTCGGTGGTGAACCCCTGGATGGACCGCGCCACCTCTGGTGGAACTTCGTGTCCAGCTCCAAAGACCGCATCGAGCAGGCCAAGCACGACTGGGAATCCGGACGTTTCGGCACCATCCCCGGCGACGACAAGGAATTCATTCCACTGCCGGAGCGTTGAGCGCACGTAAGCGGATCCTCACCTCGCTGACCGGCTTCAATTTCATTTGAAATGGTTATTTGAAGATCCAGTCACATTCCGTTAAGGTCGAAATCACCAGGCCGTCACCCCGTGGGTGAACGACGCCCGTCGGGGGACGGCACGGCCAATTCGACATGGGGGAACGCATGAAGATCCTGCACGCCTTGGTATTGCTGGGGCTGTCACTGGTGGCTGGCGCGGCGTCGGCACAGTCGGCGGCCAAGTGTCCTGCCCTGCCCGCCAACAGTGGGCTGCAATGGCAGGAAACGCCTCAGGCCACCTACCTGCTGTGCAAGGCCGTCGATGCGGGCGGACGCGAGGTCATGACCCTGATGTTGACCGGTCGCGACCCGGGGATTCCGCTGTCGCGGCCCCTGCGCCAGGAAAAAGGCGGCTTCGCCGGCGAATCGCTGTACTGGTACCTGCCCGACCTGGGCGGCCAGGAACCGCCGGGCTATGCGACCCGCCGCATGACCGTGGTCAAGTTCGACAAGAACCAGTACGCGCAGATCTCGCTGTACCCCAGCGATGCCAGCGAACTGCGTACGCTGCAGACGATGTCGCAGGGCCTGAACCTCAATCCCACGGCGGTTGCCGCCGAGCGGTGACCTGCATGGAGATGCGGGGTTGCACGCATCTCCAGTTGGGTAGCGCCGGCCGTTGGCCAGCCCGGGCGATCCCTGGGCCGGCC
>NZ_CAUQPH010000194.1:0-5142 GCF_963519925.1 uncultured Stenotrophomonas sp.
CTGTTTCACCGCCGCGGCGACGCAACGCGCCGCCATCGAGGCGGTCGCGCTGCGGCTGGCGTTGCCCTTGACCCGCATCGGCGACGTGGTCGCGGGCCAGGGCGTCACCACCGGCAGCGACACCCCGGGCCCGCAGGGCTACGAGCACTTCACCGAGCTGTAGCGCGGACTACCAGCGATACGCAAGGCCCAGGCGCGCGCCGCGTTCGCGGAAGCCGCCGTCCCCGCGCATGACGCCGACGCCGCCCCACGCGGACACGCCGTTGCGCCATTCCGCCTGCGCGCCGGCATCGAGCGCGTAGCGGTCGCGCGGCGTGCTGGTGCCCAGCGCTTCACCGTCGAACGCCACGCCGCCAAGGCTGCCTTCGCGGTACCAGTTGGCGGCCAGGTAGGGCCGTGCCTGGCGCACGCCGCCCGCGACCGCCTCGCCCTGCAGGCGCAGGCCGAGTCGTCCCGACAGGCCGGCATTGCCCAGGCTGCGCAACTGGGTGCCGTTGGCCTCGCGGTGCAGGTCGGTGGACGCATCGGTATGGATCAGCTGAAGTTCGGGTTGCAGGCCCAGCGCCATGCGGCCCAGCTGGCCCACGCGGATCCGGTAGCCCGCTTCCAGCGAGGATTGCAGCACGGTGGCGTCGTAGCGTTCGGTGGCGAGCCCATCGCCCTCGACGCGGTTGGCGAAGCGGCCGTGCTGCACCGAGGCGTCCACGAACACCGACTCGTTGTCCCACTGGGCGTAGGCACCCACCGCGCCGCCGACCACCGTGCCGCGGGCGCTGTAGCCGGTGATGGACGAGCGCGAGCGCGCCTGCGAGCGCGCGGCGGAGAGCATCACGCCGACCCGCCCGTGCTCGGCAAACGCGGCGATGTCCGTGCCCAGCTGCAGTCGCGACCGGTCGACGGTCAGCTCGATCTGGTCTGCGACCGAGGGCAGGCGGCTGTGGCGGCTGTCCACCGCCGCCCAGCTACGGCTGGTGTCGGCGCCGGTCGGGTTGCGGTCGCGTGCGCCGTGACGCAGCAGGTGGTGCAGCGCGAACTGATTGGCCAGGTAGGCGCCGGTTTCCGGGCGCAGGACCGGCGGCGGCGCGACTGGATCGGCCGGCTCGACCGGATCTGCCGGATCAACCGGATCGACCGGATCGACTGGATCGACTGGATCGACTGGATCAACCGGATCAACTGGATCAACTGGATCAACCGGATCAACTGGATCAACCGGAGCAACTGGATCAACCGGATCAACCGGATCAATCGGATCAATCGGATCGACTGGATCAATCGGATCGACCGGATCGACCGGATCAACCGGATCAACCGGGTTGCACTGCGGCAGGCTGGGATCTGCGTCGCACGGGTCCGGCGCGGCCGCCTGCGAACGCAGGTACCAGCTGCCGTCGCCGCCCTTGAACAGGAAATAATCGTATTGGCCGCCGACGGCACGGCCGACAAGATCGAACACGGCGCTGGAGGTGCCGCCCACATGGATGAGCTCGATGCCCTCGTCGGTCCTGGCACCGGCACCGCCTGCGTTGAGCACGCGCACCCAGGCCTGGCCGGTTGCGTCGCCGGCGATGCGCAACCGGTCGGTCGCGGTGTGGTCATCGCCCAGCACGGTGTTGAAGAACACGGTGCCGCCGTTGCCGACGAACTCGTCGACCGACAGCGTGTTGAAGTACGTGCCATTGCCCAGCGCCAATGTGCCGCGGCTGTCCAGCTGCAGGCGACCGACACTGCTGTCGCCGGTGAGCAGCCAGCTGCTGCCGGTGCCGAGCTGCACGGAAGACACCTGGGTAAACCGGCCTTCGATGCGTGCATCGTTCTGCAGCACCAGGTCGATGCGCGCACCGGCGGCGCTGTCCTCCAGGCGGATGTCGCCCTGCAGGCGGGCGTTGTCGACCACGACATTCACCTCCGGCCCGCCGGCCCGGGTTTCGACCGGTGAGTTGTACACGCGCAGCAGGTGGCCGTCGCCGCCGGTGAGCCGCGCACCATTGGCGATGCGCACGCCATAGGTATGCTGCGCGTTGTGCACCTCGATCGCGGCGCCGCGGCCGGACTGGATCGTAGAGGCGTCCACCACCAGGCTGGCATCGTCCGCGTTGTCGTGCAGCATCACGCCCACGTTGCCGGCGTCGATGTGCGAGCCGTTGCCCATCGCGACGTGACCTGCGCCCTGGCTGATGCCGATGCCGTAACGCGGCTGGTCAGGTCGGTCCACCACGCGGATCGTGCTGGCATCCAGCGTGACACGCGCCCGATCATCGCGGTTGAGCATGACGATGCCGATTGTATTGACGGACTCCGGGGTATCTTCGCCAATGGTCAGCGCGCTGTACTGCAGGGACACGTGGGAGTCGCCCCACACCTTGATACCCGCGTTATCGATGCGCGAGTAACTGGCCAGCAGCTCCGAGCCACTGCGCAGCGTAACCGTCGCATGATCGAAGGGGCCACGTTCCACACGCGCATTGAACAGCATGACCAGGCTGCCCCCCGTGGCGTCGATGCTGTAGGCGTTGGCGCCGTTGACACGCAGTTCCGCGCCATTGGTCAACGTCCAGAGTTCCCTGGCGTCGCCGTACACGACCTCATGGAAGGCGTTGTCCAGTTCGCCGGCCGCAAGCGGCGCGGTGGTCAGGCCGGCCATGGCCATGGCAAGTCCACCCACGAGCGGACGCAGTGCGGGAATGCGGCGACGCGCGTCGCCGGAGGAGAGATTCGTCATGCGGGGATCGAGTATCAAGGCGGTTGTCCAACGGGCGACAAGAATGCGCAGCCCGACCAAGGGGACCCATGCAAAGAGTTGCAAACGCGCACGCCGCCGTTGCGGGTGGACGCGGGGTCCGCCCGTTTACGCGCCGGAAGCGGCGGTGGCAGTGTCGGGTATGGCGCACACACGTGCGCCGTGCATCACACCGGCGGCAATACCTTGCCCGGATTGAGGATCCCGTCAGGATCCAGTGCGTGCTTGATCGCGCGCATCGCGGCCAGGGTGGCCGGGGTAAACGCCTGCGCCATGAAATCGCGCTTGGCCAGGCCGATCCCGTGCTCGCCCGACAGCGTGCCGCCCAGGGACAGGGTCAGCGCGAAGATTCGTGGCAGCGCGGCGTGGGCGCGTGCGTTTTCGTCGGCATCGTCGGGGTGGTAGAGGATGTTGACGTGCAGGTTGCCGTTGCCGGCGTGGCCGAAGGTGACGATGGTCAATGCGTACTGCTGCGCCAGCGCCTGCACCCCGGCGACCAGGTCGGGGATGCGTGACACCGGTACCACCACGTCTTCGTTGATCTTGCCCGGTGCGATGCTGCGCAGCGCCGGCGACAGTGCCTTGCGCGCTGCCCACAGCGTCTCGCGCGCGCTGCCTTCCATCGCCACGTCCAGCGCCAGCATGCCGTCGCCTTCGGCGGCCGAGGCCAGGGCCTGCAGCAGGTAGGGCAGGGTGTCGTGGTCGCCGTCGGCTTCCACCAGCAGCATCGCGCCCGCCTCGGGAACCTCCGCGCCATTGCGGCGCAGCAGTTCCAGGCTGCGTGCGTCCATGAACTCCAGCCGGGTCGGTACCACCGGCTGCGCCATCAGCCGCGACACGCCTGCGGCGGCCGCATCGGCATCGCGGTAGAGCACGCGCAGGCCGGCCTGGGTCACCGGCAGTGGGGTCAGCTTCAACGTGGCTTCCACGATCAGCGCCAGCGTGCCTTCGCTGCCGACCAGCAGGTGGGTCAGGTCATAGCCGGTGGCGTCCTTGGTGTAGGCGCCGCCGCACTGGATCAGCTCGCCGGCGCCGGTGACCGCCACCAGGCCGAGCACGTTGTCGCGGCTGGTGCCGTACTTCACCGCGCGCGGGCCGCCGGCGTTGCAGGCCAGGTTGCCGCCGATGCTGCAGATGTCGGCACTGGAGGGATCCGGTGCCCAGAACAGGCCATGTGTGGCCAGCGCGTGCTGCAGGTCGCCGTTGAGCACGCCCGGCTCCACCACCGCGCAGCGGTTGCCCGGCTGGATGTCGAGGATGCGGTTCATGCGCGCGAACGACAGCACGATGCTGCCGTTGACCGGTACCGCCGCCCCGGTGGTGCCGGTGCCCGCGCCCCGTGCCACCACCGGCACGCCATGCGCGCGGCAGGCGCGCACGATCTGCACCACCTGGTCACGGTCGCGCGGCAGGGCCACGCCATCGGGCAATGCATGCCGCCACGAATTGTCCTGCGCATGTGCGGCCAGCGCGGCGGGATCGGTGCGCCAGCCGTCCTCACCCAGCAGGCTGAGCAGGGTCGCTGAAAATGCGGCAGGCAAGGTCATGGTCATTACAGGTTCCCGGTAGCGCCGGCCGTTGGCCGGCCGTCCAGATGATCAAACAAAGCCGCAATCTTCCAGCCGGAACGCATCGCGCAACCAGTTCAGCCGGGGCGGTTCGCCACTGGCTTCGACCACGTCGAACCGGCACGGCTGCTGCGCCAGCTCCGGGTGCGACAACAGGAACAGGCGTGCCGCCAGCACCAGCTTGCGCCGCTTGCGCAGGTCCACCGAGGCCGCACCGCCGCCGTAGCGGGCATCGGCGCGGTAGCGCACCTCGACGAACACCGTGGTGCCGCCATCGCGCATCACCAGGTCCAGCTCGCCGCCCTTGTAACGCACGTTGCGGGCGAGCGGGCTCAGCCCGGCGCTGCGCAGGTGGCCAAGCGCGGCGGTTTCCACCGCGGCGCCCCGCTGTGCACGTGCGCTGGGCACCGTGCTCAGTTGCTGCTGGCCACCGGCATCGGACGGCCACCGCTGAAGGTCGACCAGGCCGGAACCCGCAGCACGTTGCCATTGCTGTCCAGGAACAGCGTGCCGGTGGCGCCGGCCAGGCCGCCCTCGTTGGCGACCTTGTCCAGGTAGGCGCTGATCTTCCAGGCGTCGAAGCCGAAGGCGAACAGGCGCCCGGCCGCGCCGCGTGCGGTCGGCAGGATCTGTGCGGTGGTGCTCGCCGACGGCAGGCCCGCCACGCCGCGCACGTTCCAGGCTTCGTTCGGGTAGACGATGCCGTCCAGGGCCATGTCTTCTTCCGGCTTGCCGGTGCCCAGGGTGAGCTGCGAGGTGCCCACGCGGGTGGCGCCGCCGACACCGGCCAGCGCCAGCTGCGGCGCCAGCGCGCGCGCCTGCGGGGCCTTCACC
>NZ_CAUQPH010000195.1:0-5029 GCF_963519925.1 uncultured Stenotrophomonas sp.
GCCGGGGGAAATTCGCCCACAAGGGCACGGCGGCCCCGCGCTCGCCCCACCGGCAGCCGCTTTTCAGGCGACGCCAGCGCCCTTGGCCTGCACGTCGGCGTGGTACGACGAGCGCACCATCGGGCCGGAGGCCACGTGGCTGAAGCCCAGCTCGTAGCCGTAAAGCTCCAGTTCCTTGTATTCCTCGGGCGTCCAGTAGCGCAGCACCGGGTGGTGGTGCGCGGTCGGCTGCAGGTACTGGCCGATGGTGATCATGTCCACGTCGTGCGCGCGCAGGTCGCGCATGGTCGCCCGCACCTGCTCCATGTCCTCGCCCAGGCCGAGCATGATGCCCGACTTGGTCGCGATCGACGGGTGCTGCGCCTTGAAGTTCTTCAGCAGGGTCAGCGACCACTGGTAATCCGCGCCCGGCCGCACATTGCGGTAAAGGTCGGGCACGGTTTCGATGTTGTGGTTGAACACGTCCGGCGGATTGGTCGCCAGGATGTCCAGCGCCCGCTCCATGCGGCCCTTGCCACGGAAGTCCGGGGTCAGCACCTCGATGCGGGTGTTCGGCGACTTCGCCCGGATCGCCCCGATGCAGTCGGCGAAGTGCTGGGCACCGCCGTCGCGCAGGTCGTCGCGGTCCACGCTGGTCACCACCACGTACTTCAGGCCCATGTCGGCCACGGTCTGGGCCAGGCTGGCCGGCTCGCCCGCGTCCGGCGGCTTCGGTCGCCCGTGGGCCACGTCGCAGAACGAGCAGCGGCGCGTGCAGACCTCGCCGAGGATCATGAACGTGGCCGTGCCATGGCTGAAGCACTCATGGATGTTCGGGCAGCTCGCCTCTTCGCAGACCGTGACCAGGCGGTTCTCGCGCAGCTTCGCCTTCAGCGTCTGCACCGCATTGCCCGACGGGATCCGCACCCGGATCCACGATGGCTTGCGCAGCACCGGCGCGTCGGCGAACTGCACCGGCGAGCGGCCGATCTTGTCGCCGCCCAGCTGTTTGACCCCCGCCTGCAACGGCGCGGCGGACGGCGTGTCGCCCTGCACGACCTGCAGGGGAATGATGCGAGCAGTGGATTCAGTCATGGTCTGTCAGATCGGGCAGGTCCGCGGCAGGCTGGAGGTCCAGGCCGAACTGGCGGGCCAGGTGGCCCAGCAGTACCGGCGTGACGGCCGCCATGCCGGACGGTCCCCCCAAGTCTACCATCGAGGTGACCTGCAGCCCTTGGTAGCCGCAGGGGTTGATGCGGTGGAACGGTTCCAGGTCCATCGCCACGTTGAAGGCCAGGCCGTGGAAGGTGCAGCCCCGGCGGACCCGGATGCCCAGCGCGGCCACCTTGGCCCCGCCCACGTACACCCCCGGCGCCCCGTCCCGGCGTTCAGCCCCGATATTCCATTCGGCCAGCGTATCGATGATCGCCTGCTCGATCCGGCACACGTAATCGCGCACCCCGATGCCCAGCCGGCGCAACTGCAGCAGCGGGTAGACCACGATCTGGCCCGGCCCGTGATAGGTCACCTGGCCGCCGCGGTCCACGTGCAGCACCGGGATGTCGCCCGGCGCCAGCACGTGCTCGTCCTTGCCGGCCTGGCCGAGGGTGAACACCGGATCGTGCTCGACCACCCACAGTTCGTCCGGGGTGTCGTCGGTACGTGCATCCGTGAAACGCTGCATTGCATGCCAGACCGGCGCGTAGGGCTGGCGCCCCAGGTCGCGCACGATGGCCGCGCGCGCCGCCCGCTGCCCGGGGGCAGCGGCGTCCAGCGCACAGGTTTCTACAGCGTCCACTTCACTTCCGGATGTTCGCGCAGGGCTTCGTGCGCGGCGTCGTACTGTTCACGGCTTTCGGCCTTGAACACCAGCCGCACCGACACGTACTTGCCGTTGGACGAGGTTTTCCAGCTGATCCGCTCTTTCACCACGTCGATGCCGGCGTTCATCAGCAGGGCAGGAAGCTCATGTTCCAGCCCCCTGTTCGCCGGGCCCATCGCGCTGAGCTCGAATTGACCGGGGAACTGGAAGCCGTGTTCGGGATTGTCAGACTTGATTTCCATGACCGCGATTATGGGGACGGTTGCGTCTGAACCCAAGCGCTGCGCGAACGTGGCCACAGCTGCGCCCAACGCTACGTGAAAATCGGTCTTCACGAACAAGACGCTCCAGTGCGTGCGCGGCGCTGGTCAGGGCATCACGCGCTGAATACCCTGCTCCCGCTTAAAAATGAATAAACCACAAGCGGGAACCTTATGCTCCTCAAGCGATACGCGTTGCCGGCCGCCCTTGCCGGTGTCATTGCCGCTGCCGCCCCTGCGGCGCAGGCCGCCGACCAATGCGGGCCCGACGCCATGCGCGAGCACCCGCCCCAGGTCAACTTCCGCGTCGACAACGACCTGTTCGGCGGCGCGGACCAGGACCAGGGCTATACCAACGGGGCGCAGATCACCCTGGTGTCGCCCAACCTGGTCGACTACACCGACGACCCCTGCCTGCCGCGCCTGGCCCGCTGGGTCAACCGCCACCTGGAACGCCTTGCGCCCGGCGAGTTCGAGCAGCAGAACATGCTCTTCAGCTTCGCCCAGCAGATCTACACCCCCAAGGATTTCACCCGCCGCGACGTGATCGAGGACGACCGTCCCTACGCCGGCGTGCTGGTGGGCAGCTTCGGCTACAACGCCCGCCGCGGCGATTACCTGCAGACCACCCAGCTGACCCTAGGCGTGGTCGGGCCGTGGGCGCTGGGCGAGGAAGTCCAGGACGCCGTGCACGACCTGCTCGGAGACGAGAAATTCCAGGGCTGGGACAACCAGCTGCACAACGAGCCGGTGATCATGCTCACCCATGAACGCATGCACCGCTGGGGCGATGCCGAGGACAACCTGGCGGGCTGGGGCTGGGATGCGATCAGCCACTACGGCGGTGCGGTCGGCAACCTGGCCACCCACCTCAACGCCGGCGGCGAAGTCCGCGTCGGCTGGAAGCTGCCCGACGACTTCGGCAGCACGCCGCTGCGCCCGGCCGGGGAAAACACCGCGCCGACCCGCGGCGGCAAGCCGACCGGCTGGTCGTTCCACCTGTTCGCCACCACCGACGCGGCCTGGGTGATCCGGGACATCACCCTGGATGGCAACACCTTCCGCAACAGCCACAGCGTGGACAAGCGCAACTGGGTCGCCCAGGGCGGCTACGGCCTGGCGGTGATGTACAACCGCTGGAAGTTCGCCCTCGCCCGCTACCACAGCACCCGCGAGTTCGACCTGCAGGACCAGTCGCCGATCTACGGGTCGTTCACGATCAGCAGATCGCTATAGCGATCTGCGGGTAGGTGCCCACCGTTGGTGGGCACACCGAAAAGAAAAAAGACCGGCGCGAGCCGGTCTTTTTTTTGCATTTCCAGGACGAACCAAGGAACCGTTATTCCGATTCCCACCACATCCAGAAGCTGTCCCACAGCCGCTTGAAGAAGCCGGCTTCTTCCACCGCGGCCACCGCCACCAGCGGGGCCTGGGCCACCACCTTGCCGTCCAGGGTGACCTTCAGCGTGCCGACCTGCTGGCCCGCGGTGAACGGCGCTTCCAGGGTCTTGGGCACGTCGATGCTCGGCTTGAGGTCGTTGTAGCGGCCGCGCGGCACGCTCACCAGCAGCGGCTGGGCCACGCCCAGCTGCAGCGTGTCGGCCTTGCCCTTCCACACCTTGTGTTCGGCCACGGCCTTGCCCGGCTCGTACATGCGATGGGTTTCGAAGAAGCGGAAGCCCCAGTTGAGCAGCGCCAGGCTGTCATCGGCGCGCTGCTTTTCAGAGGCACCGCCCAGCACCACCGCGATCAGGCGCTGGTCGCCGCGCTGCGCCGAACTCATCAGGCAGTATCCGGCTTCGGAGGTGTGCCCGGTCTTGATGCCGTCCACGCTCTGGTCGCGCCACAGCAGCAGGTTGCGGTTGGGCTGGGTGATGCTGCCCACGGTGAATTCCTTCACCTTGTTGTAGGCATAGGTTTCCGGGTAGTCGCGCACGAACGCACGGCCCAGCAGCGCCAGGTCGTAGGCGGTGGTGCGGTGGCCTTCGGCGCTCAGGCCGTGGGCGTTGACGAAGTGCGAGTCCTTCATGCCGATCTTGGCGGCGTAGCTGTTCATCAGCGAGGCGAACGCCTCCTCGCTGCCAGCCACGTGTTCGGCCAGGGCGATCGCCGCGTCGTTGCCCGACTGGATCGCCATGCCCTTTTCCATGTCTTCCAGGCGTGCGGTCTGGTTGACCGGGAAGCCGCTGTAGCTGCCGTCGGTGCCTGCGCCGCCTTCGCGCCAGGCGCGCTCGCTCATCATCACCTGGTCGTCGTTGCGGACCTTGCCGTTCTTCACTTCGGCGGCGACCACGTACGAGGTCATCACCTTGGTGATGCTGGCCGGCGCCAGCTGTTCATTGATGTTCTCGCCCGCCAGCACCTGGCCGGTGGCGTAGTCCATCAGGATCCAGGCCTTGGCCACGCTGGGCTTGGGCGCAGGCGGGGTAGCCACGGTTGCCGGGGCGGCCGCAGCAGGCGCGGGTGCCGGAGCCGGGGTCGGCAAGGGGGTCTGGGCGGAGACCATGCCCACGAACAGCGTCGTGGCCAGGGCAGCAGCGGCAAAGCGGAATTTCATCGGACAGCAAGCTCCAGAAGGGCGCCAAGGGGGGTACAGGGGTGGGCCATTGTAGGCCGTTTACTCTTTGACGATCTGCGGCGACCCGAATCCCAGACCGGCAATGCGGCCGGCAAGTTCCGAGGCCGTGGCATGGTCGGTCGCCGGCACGCGCAGGCGCCACAGGGTACGACCGCCGCTGACGATGTCGCTGATGCTGGCGCCCTCGATGCCCGCCGAGGACAGCTGGCCCAGCGCCTTGGTGGCGTTTTCGCGGCTGGCGAAGCTGGCCACCTGCAGCAGCACGTTGCCGACCTGCTGCTGCAGCGACGGCGCCGGGACCGCGGCCGGCGCGCTGTGTACTGCGCTCGGCAGCGGACGCGCGGCGGCCACCGGTGCTGCCGGCGGCAAGGTGCTCACGGTGACCGGGCC
>NZ_CAUQPH010000196.1:0-4992 GCF_963519925.1 uncultured Stenotrophomonas sp.
GCCGGGGCTTGCCGCCGCTGCGGCGTTGCTGCTGTCGGTCGGTATCGGCGCGCCGCTGGCGTGGCCCCGCACCACCCACTACGTCGCCGCGCATGGCCACCCGCAACAGATCCGGCTGGCCGACGACAGCGTGGTCCATCTCGACGCGGACACTGAACTGTCGGTGCGGATGAGCCTGTTCGGTCGGCGGGTGGAGCTGGAACGTGGCCAGGCCAGCTTCGTGGTGGCGCCGGACCGGCGCCCGTTCGCAGTACATGCCGGTGGCCTGGAGGTCTCCGACATCGGCACCACCTTCGATGTCTCGCTGCTGCGCGAGCGGGCCCGCATCGCGGTCAGCGAAGGCCGCGTGCAGGTGCGTGGCGACGGTGGTCGTGGACGCCTGCTCGCGGACCTGTGGGCAGGCAAGGTCGCGCAGGTGGATTACCGGGACCAGCGCGTGCAGATCGGCGACGAGGACGCGGCCAGCATGACCGCCTGGTGGCACGGCCGCGTGGTGTTCCGCGACGAACCGCTGCGCGACGTGGCCGACCGTTTCAACCGGCGCAATGCGCAGCGCCTGCGGGTCAGCGACGACGCCGGCGCACTGCGCCTGACCGGCAACCTGCGCGCGGACGACCTCGCCTCGTTGCGCGCCTTCCTGGACCAGCAGCCGACGCTGGCGATAGAGCAGCGTGCCGATGGCATCCACGTGCGCCAGCGCGTGTCAGCGCAGGACGCTGTCAAAAAAAATTCATCGAAATAGCGGTGCCCGACCTGCGCGCTGCGCCCTCGTAGTTGGGGAAAGCCACCGCCATTCCCTCACTGGATCCCACGATGCGCCGCACTCTGTTCCTTTCGATCGCCCTTGCACTGCAAGTCACTGCAACCGCCACTGCTGCCGAACCCACCCGTGTCGCCGCCGAGGCCATTGCCTCGCAGCCCCTGGACCAGGCGCTCAACGCGCTTTCGCGGCAGACCGGCCTGCAGTTCGTCTACAGCGCGCAGGCCGCGGGCAATCCGCGCACGCCGGCGGTCCCCGCCGGCCTGTCGGCCGAGGCCGCGCTGGGCCGACTGCTCGCTGGCACCGGGCTGCGTTACCGCTACCTCAACGCGAGCACGGTCACCATCGAGTCCGACAGCGCCGCAGGCGTCCCGACCAGCGCCCAGATCGCGCCGGGCAGCGGCAATGAGCGCGCCGAAGCGACGCTGCCGGCAGCAATGGCCGACGCCTCGGCAGGCGTGGCCGCGCAGAACCTGGAAACCATCCAGGTCAGCGGCAGCTACAGCCGCAGCCTGGAGCAGGCGGTGGACATCAAGCGCAGCACGGTGGGTTTCTCCGATTCGATCGTCGCCACCGACGTGGCCGACTTTCCCGAACAGAACCTGGCCGAAGCCCTGCAGCGCGTCCCGGGCGTGACCATCGAACGCAGCAAGGGCCTGGGGACCAAGGTCAACGTGCGCGGGTTGCCGTCCGAATACACCCATGTGTCGATCAACGACCTCGCCACCGCGTCGGGAAGTGGCGGCCGCGACGTCGAATTCGACATGTTCGCCTCGGAGATCATCCAGCAGGTCACCGTGCAGAAGTCGCCGACCGCCGCGGACGAAGAAGGCGGCATCGCCGGCTCGGTGAAGATCAGCACCGCGCGCCCGTTCGACTACAAGGACCGCAAGCTGGTGCTGTCGGCCGAAGGCGCGCACAACAGCATTTCCGAGGAAGTGGACCCGCGCTTCGCGTTCCTGGCGGCCGACACCTGGGGCGACTGGGGCGGCCTGGTCTCCTACTCGCAGAGCAAGCGCACCAACCGCACCGATTCGACCTCGGGGATCAATTTCCGCCCGATGTCGCGCTTCCTGGGCGCCTCCGGCACCCGTGGCACGCAGGCGCAGGCGGTGCTGGCCCGCGACGCGGGGGTCAACATCACCAACCGCAACAACACCGATGAGACCAACCTGGTGGTGTTCCAGGACAAGGTGGGCGACCGCGTCTACCTCAACGAACAGGACAAGTGGGGTGCCACCGCGTCGCTGCAGTACAAGCCGAGCAGCACCTTCAGCCTGACCTTCGACGCGATGCTGGGCGGCTACGATTCGACCGAAGACGAGTACGACGCAGCCGCCTACTCGGCGTCCAGCCGCAGCACGCTCGACACGATCCACGCCTACGACGCCACCACCCTGTCCGAGTACGGCATGGTGGTGCTGCGCGACGTCTCCTATACCGCCACCCAGCACGAGATGCTGAGCAAGGAGCGGATCAACGAGACCGACTACAGCCAGTACAGCGTTGCGCTCGACTGGAAGGGCCAGGACTGGTACGTGGATGCGATGGCCGGCTACTCCGGCGCGGAGAAGACCTCCGACTATTCCAACCTCAAGCACGTGGCCTACGCGCCGTCGCGCACCCGCTGGACCGGGCGCAGCGGCGAGACCGTACCCAGCACCCCGGGCGGCTTCGACATGTACAACGCGTCGGACAAGTATCTGTTCGAAGCGTATGAAACCACGCTGGAGAAGGTGGACGACGACAAGTACGCCGCCCAGGTCAACGTGACCCGCATGCTGGAGCTGGCATTCCTGCCGGCGCTGCGCGACGTGAAGTTCGGTGCGCGCTACACCGACCGCTCCAAGCAGCGCCAGTACGGCGAGCTCAAGATCACCGGTCCGACCGCCGGCAGCAGCGCCTGGGTGAATACCCGCACCCTGGCCGACAGCCCGCTGCAGTCGATCGGTGACATCGTTCCCGGTGGCGACTACAGCATCAAGGACCTGGACTGGCAGCAGGTCTCCAACGACTACGCGCGCCGCGCGTTCCGCTACGACGGCTTCCATACGCCCTTCGACGCAGGCCAGTTCTACCAGGTCGATGAGAAGGTCACGAGCGTGTATGCGATGGCCGACTTCGCCTTCGATATCGGCCAGGTCCCGGTCAACATCAATGCGGGTGCCCGCTACGTGGACACCCGCGTGACCTCGTTCGGCTACCACCCGATCCAGCGACCGGACGGCAGCACCGGCTACACCGACACCCCGGTGTCCAGGGATGGCAGCTACGACGACCTGCTGCCCAGCTTCAACATGACCGCTGAACTGGCCCAGGGGCTGCTGCTGCGTGCGGCGGCCGCAAAGACCATGATGCGCCCGGCGCTGACCGACGTCGCCTACAAGCGCACCGCCAGCTGGGGCTCGTACCGCTTCACCGACGGCAACCCGGAATTGAAGCCTACTTATGCCAAGCAGTGGGAAGTGGGCCTGGAAAAGTACCTGGACAACGGCGCGCTGTTCGCCGCGTCCTACTTCCGCAAGAACATCGACGGCGTGGTGATCAACTCGCTCACCGGCGTGGTCGAGGACGTGGCGGTGTACAACGCCAACGGCACGCTGAACGGCATCTTCGACTTCGATGTCTACCAGCCGGTCAATGCCAAGGGGTCCTACCAGGTGGACGGCGTGGAGCTGGTCGCACAGCTGCCGCTGGGCATGTTCACGCCGGTGCTGGAAGGCTTCGGCGTGAACGCCAACTACACCGTGCTGGACAGCTCGCTGGCCGGTGAATCGGACCTGGGCATCCGCACCCCGATGCCGGGCCTGTCGGAGAAGTCCTGGAACTTCACCGCCTACTATGAGAACGAACGTTTCGACGCCCGCGTGTCCTACAACCACAAGGACGAGTACGTGGAATCGATCGGCTACGACATGTACCCGATCTGGCGCGATGCGTACGGCCAGATGGACGTGTCGATCGGCTACCGGATCACCGACAACATCAAGGTCAGCCTCAAGGGCATCAACCTGACCAACGAGATCACCAGCGGCTACACCATGGATCCGTCGTTCCCGACCATGTACGAAGCGTCGGGCCGCCGCATCAGCCTGGGCCTGCGCGCCGACTTCTGATCCCGCCGGCGGGCGTGCCCGCTGCTTCACCCGCCCGCCTGCTGCCCGCGCAGCAGGCGGGCGACATGCAAGGAATCCCCATGCACAGACTTTTCCTTCCAGCGGTGCTCGTGCTGTTGTCGGCGCCTGCTGCCGCGTCGACGGCCGACAGCGAACAGGGCCGCGACTGGCTGCCCGGCGACCACCACGTCCACAGCGAATGGAGCGTGGACTGGGACCACGGCACCACCCCGCCGACCCCGATCCGTGGCGGCGACTCGTCCTACACGCGCAGTCGCAACGCGCAGCGGGCGCAGCACTTCGGGCTGCGCTGGATGGTGCACACCGACCATGGCGGTCCCGGCCACTCGGCGGTCACCCGCGACCACGCCTATCCGGCGCTGATCGAGGCACGCCGCGACGTACCCGGGCTGATCCAGTTCAACGGCATGGAATTCGACGTGCCGGCGGGCGAGCATGCCACGCTGATCATCGCGCCGGGTCCGCTCGAGCGTGAGCAGCTGGTCATCCTCGAACGCGACTACAGCCGCAGCGAGCCGCTGCAGGGCAGCCGCGACAGCCAGCAGCAGATGCTGGACGCACTGCACCACATGCGCAGCCTGGCGCCGCTGCCGGTGCTGCTGATCAACCACCCTTCGCGCACGGCGACCGGGGCAGGGCAATGGGGCGCGGTCACGCCGGACGAGTTGAACGCCTGGCACGCGGCGGCGCCGCAGGTGCTGGTCGGGATGGAGGGCGCGCCGGGCCACCAGGCCACGCGCAGCGAGCGCGGGCTGTACCGCAATGCCGCGGCGCCCACCCGCGGCGGCTTCGACCAGATGACCACCGAGGTCGGCGGCGTGTGGGACCGGATGCTCGCCGTCGGCACCCGCTTCTGGATCACCGCCAGCTCCGATTCGCACGTGAACGTGCGCGATGGCGGCAGCGATTTCGACCCGGGTGAGTACAGCAAAACTTACGTGTGGGCGCGTCCGGACGCGGGCGACATCCTGGCCGGGGTGCGCGGCGGGCGCATGTTCGCGGTCACCGGCGACCTGATCGACCGGCTCGAACTGACTGTGCAGGCCGTCGACGGCAGCGGCAGCGTGGGGCGGATGGGCGACGCGGTGCCGCTGG
>NZ_CAUQPH010000197.1:0-4978 GCF_963519925.1 uncultured Stenotrophomonas sp.
GTGGCGGCCGCAGGCCGACGCCGGGGGACATTTGCATAGGGGCCTGCCGGCCGCGACGGGGCCCTCAACGCCCGCGATGAACCCGATCGAAGACCGTGCGCCCTCTGCAACGGGACGTTGCAACAACGCTGTGCTTCAACAAAAAAACGCCGGGCAATGCCCGGCGTTTCTGCTGATGCTTCGAGCGGTTAGAACTGGCCGCCAAACGTGAACTGGAGACGCTCGATTTCGTCGCCGTCTTCCTTCTTGAGCGGGAAGGCATAGCTGATCGAGATCGGGCCGACCGGGGCGCGCCAGAGCAGGGCGACACCGGCCGAGGCGCGCAGTTCGTTGGCCTTGAAGTTGTCGACGCCGTTGTACACGTTACCGACGTCGAAGAACGCCGATACGCGCGCCGAGGGGCTGTCGAAGAGGCGCGGGAAGTAGGCTTCCACCGAACCGACCGTCTTCAGCGAACCACCCAGCGGCTGGCCGCGGCTGTAGTAGTCGGTCGCTTCCGAGCGCGGACCCAGGGTGTTGTCTTCGAAACCGCGCACCGAGTTGGTACCGCCGGCGTAGAAGTTCTCGAAGAACGGCAGGCCCGACGCGGTGACTACTCGGGTGGTGCCGTCCGGATTGGTGATCACGCGCGACACGTCGTTGCCGTACGAGTCGCCGTAGCCGACCTCGGCGCGGGTGTTGATGACCAGCGACGGGATGATCGGCCAGTACTTGGAGACCTGGTAGTTCAGCTTGTAATACTCGACCGTCGAACCCGGCAGGGTGGTTTCCAGGCCCACGCGCTGGTACATGCCGCGGGTCGGCATGAAGTAGTCGTTGCGGGTGTCGCGTGCCCAGCCCAGCTCGGTGCGCCAGGAGTGGAAGGTGCGTTGGCCGATGGCATCGATGTAGTCGATGATCGAATCCGGGGTCGAGCCCTTGTACGTGGTGATCTGGTTGCTGTCGATGCCCACCATCAGCGACACGGTGTCGTTCTCGGTGATCGGCACCCCGAACACCACCTGCGCCGCACCGTTGGTGCTGTTGTACTGCGCGGTGTTGAAGTCCGAGTAATCCAGTTCGCGCCAGGACAGGTTGTAGCCCAGCGACACGCCGTCGTCGGTGAAGTACGGGTTGGTGTAGGAGAAGCCGTAGCGCTGCAGGTAGCTGCTGCGCGACGCTTCCACCGACACGCGGTTGCCGCCGCCGAGGAAGTTGTTCTGCGACAGCTGCACCGACGTGGTCATGCCGTACGACTGCGAGTAGCCCAGGCCGAACACGAAGCTGCCCGACGTGGTTTCCTTCACGTTGTAGACCACGTCCACCTGGTCGTTGCTGCCGGTCACCGGCGGCGTCTCGACGTCGACCGACTCGAAGTAGCCCAGGCGCTGCAGGCGGATCTTGGACCGGTCGATCGCCGCCTGCGAGTACCAGCTGTTCTCGAACTGGCGCATTTCACGACGCAGCACCTCGTCGGAGGTACGCGTGTTGCCCTTGAACACGATGCGGCGCACGCCCACGCGCGGACCCGGGACGACCTGCATGTTGATCGCCACGGTACGCTCGGCGCGGTTGCTGGTCGGGATCGGGTTCACCTTGGCGAACGCATAACCGATGTTGGACAGCGAATTGGTGATGGCGTCCGAGCTGAACTCCAGCAGCGCGCGCGAGAAGGTATCGCCCGACTTCTGGATCAGCATGCGCTCCACGTCTTCCTGCGGCAGGATCGTGTCGCCGGTGACCTTGATCTCGGAAATCTTGTACTGCTCACCCTCGGTCACGCCGGCGGTGATGAACATGTCGCGCTTGTCGGGACTGATCGAGACCTGGGTGGAGTCGATGCTGAAGTCCACGTAGCCGCGGTCCAGGTACCAGGAATTGAGTTTTTCCAGGTCGCCGGACAGCTTTTCCTTCGAATACTGGTCATCGCGGCGGTACCACGACGCCCAGTTGTGCTCCTTCGATTCCCAGGTCTTGAGGATGTCCTCGGACTCGAACTTCTCGGTCCCGACCAGGTTCACGTGCTGGATCTTGGCGGCCTTGCCTTCCTTGATCGCGATGGTGATGTCCACGCGGTTGCGGTCCAGCGGGCTCACCGTCGGGGTGATCTCCACGTTGTACTTGCCGCGGTCGTTGTACTGGCGGCGAAGTTCCTGGGTCACGCGGTCCAGGCTCAGGCGATCGAAGGTGCCACCCTCGCTCAGGCCGATGTCGTTCAGGCCCTTGAGCAGCTGGTCGCTCTTGATGTCCTTGTTGCCGGTGACGGTCAGCTTGTTGATCGCCGGGCGTTCCTTGACCGTGACCACCAGGATGTCGCCCTGGCGCTCCAGCTGCACGTCCTCGAAGAAGCCGGTCTTGTACAGGGCGCGGATGGACTCGCCGACCTTGTTGTCGGTCAGGGTCTCGCCGCGTTCCACCGGCAGGTAGGTGAACACGGTACCGGATGTGATGCGCTGCAGACCATCGACACGGATGTCGCTGACGGTGAAGGGCTCGGCTGCCTGGGCCAGGGCGGGCGCGCCGAAACCGGCGGCGAGTGCGAGGGCAAGCAGGCGGCGATTGGGGAGTCGCGTCATGTCACGTCCGGTTGGAGTCGAATACGTTGTTTCAGGATGCCGGCGCATAAGACGACGACAAAAGGGTAAAAGTTCATCGCGGGAACAGACCGAGGATGTCGTTGTAGAACGCCAGTCCCATCAGTCCGGCCAGCATGGCAAGGCCGATGAACTGGCCGGTCGCCATGGCACGCTCGCTCAGCGGGCTGCCCTTGACCAACTCGATAAGGTAATACAGCAGGTGCCCGCCGTCCAAGATGGGGATGGGCAGCAGGTTGATGATGCACAGGCTCAGCGACAGCACCGCCAGGAACCAGAGGAACCAATCCAGCCCGCGCTGGGCGGTCTGGTTGGCCACGCGGGCGATGGTGACCGGCCCGGAAACGTTCTGCAGCGAGGCATTGCCGGTGACGATGCGGCGCATCATGCCCAGCGAATCGCTGGCCGCGCGCCCGGTTTCGCGCAACGCGGCGGGGATGGCCGCCAGCGGACCGTACTGCAGCGTGGTGTCGTAGGCCGGCGCGCTGGTCTGCGGGAAGCCCACGCCCACCTGCCAGGTGGGCTGGCCGCGGCCGTCCTTGCCCTGGCGCGGGGTGAGTTCCAGCGCCAGGCGCTCGCCGCCGCGCAGGACTTCCACCATGCCCGGGCCACCGCGCCTGCCCAGCGCCTGGATCGCCGGCGAGACCTGGTCGGCCGCGTCGATCCGCTCGCCGTCCACGGCCAGGATCAGGTCGCCGGGCAGCAGCACGCCCTGGGCGGCCGAATCGGCTACCACCTGTTCGACCAGCGCCGGCTGCAGGTGGAACTGCCAGGTCAGCCCGGCCAGCGAAGCCACCCAGCGTTCATCGAAACCGGCCGGCAGCTGCGACAGCGGCAGGGTGCGGGTCTGCACCTGGTCCTGCGCGTCCAGCACTTCCAGCGTGGCGTCGTGGCGGTCCATCGCGGCCGTGGTCAGGGCCATGGCCGCCTGGCTGGCGGTGACCACGCTGCGCGCGTCCACGCTCAGCACCCGGTCGCCGGCCTGCAACCCGGCCACCTGGGCCATGCCGGTGGTGCGGCCAATGGTCGCCGAATAGTCCTGCTTGCCCAGCACGAACATGGCCCAGAGCAGGGCCACGCACAGGACCAGGTTGGCCAGCGGGCCGGCCGCGACGATGGCGATGCGTTGCCACACCGACTTGTGGTTGAAGGCCAGCCCGCGCTCGGCCGGATGCACCTCGACCTCGCGCTCGTCCAGCATCTTCACGTAGCCGCCCAGCGGAATGGCGGCAATGGCGAATTCGGTACCGGCACGGTTGCGGCGAATGAACAGCGGCCGCCCGAACCCGACCGAGAAACGCAGCACCTTCACCCCGCAGCGCCGCGCCACCCAGTAGTGACCGAACTCGTGGAAGGTCACCAGCAGCCCGAGGCTGACGATCATCCACCAGACGGAGCCGATGAATTCACCCATGGTGGAGGTCGCTGGTAGGGAACGGGAAGGGCATTCAGGCGTGGTCGATGGCGGCTTGGGTGATCTGGCGGGCGCGCTGGTCGGCGTCCAGCAGGCCCTCCAGTGTATCGGCGGACGCTGCCGGCAGTGTTGAAAGTGCGTTAGCCACCAGGCTCGGAATCGCTAGGAAAGCGATCTGCCCCTGAAGAAACGCTGAAACAGCGACTTCATTGGCCGCATTGAGGATGGCCGGGGCGGTACCGCCCGCCGCCATCGCCTGCCAGGCCAAGGCCAGGCACGGGAACGCCTCGGTATCGGGCGCCTCGAAATCCAGGCGGCCCTGGGTCAGCAGGTCGAGGCCGCCGACCCCCGATTCGATGCGCTGCGGCCAGCCCAGGCCGACTGCCAAGGTCGTGCGCATGTCCGGCAGGCCCAGCTGGGCCAGGGTAGACCCGTCCACGAACTCCACCAGCGAATGCACCAGGCTCTGCGGGTGCACCAGCACCTCGATGCGTTCGCCGGGAATGTTGAACAGGTGGTGCGCCTCGATGACTTCCAGCCCCTTGTTCATCAACGTCGCCGAATCCACCGAGATCTTCGGGCCCATCGACCACTTCGGGTGGGCAACGGCCTGGGCCGGGGTCACCTCGGCCAGCTCGGCGCGGCGACGCCCGCGGAACGGGCCGCCGGAGGCGGTGAGCAGGATCCGGCGCACGCCGGCCTGGTCCAGGCTGGCGTCGCGCGAGCGCAGGCACTGGAAAATGGCGCTGTGCTCGCTGTCGATCGGAATGATCTCGGCACCGGCGGCGTTGGCGCGGCGGGTCAACAGCGCGCCGGCGAGCACCAGCGACTCCTTGTTGGCCAGCAGGATGCGCTTGCCCGCATCGGCCGCAGCGAGGGTGGACGACAGCCCGGCGGCACCGACGATGGCGGCCACCAGGGTGTCGCAAACATCGCTGGCGGCCAGCTGGTCCAGCGCGGCAGCGCCGGCATGCGGCTGCGTGTCCAGGCC
>NZ_CAUQPH010000198.1:0-4859 GCF_963519925.1 uncultured Stenotrophomonas sp.
GTACCCCCCCCCGGGGGGGTTCGCCGGTGCGCGCGGCCGGGGCCCCGCCCCCGGCTCTCCCCCAACGGTTCTGGCGCGCCGGCCACCGGCCGGCGCTACCGCCGCATGATCCTGCGCCTGCTGCAGCACACGCAGCAGGTTGCCACCCCAGATCCCTGCGATCTGCTTCTCGGTATATCCCTTGCGCAGCAGCCACGCGGTGATCTTCGGCAGCTCGCTCACGTCCTGCAGGTCGGCCAGTCCGCCGCCGCCATCCCAGTCCAGGCCGATGCCCACGTGCTCGGGCCCGACCACGGCCAGGATGTGCTCGAAGTGGGCGAAGAAATCGTCCAGTGTCGCCTTGCGCAGCGGCAGGCGCGCATCGATCTCGGCCAGGCCCTGTTTCAAGGCCACGCCCTGCTCGATGGCCATGCCGTCGTAATCGCCGCCCAGCTGCTTGATCAGCGTGTCTTCGGCCTGCTTGCGAGCATCGTTCTTGCCGGTGTCGATCAGGTAGCCGCCATAGGCGTTCACCTGGATCACGCCGCCGGCCTTTGCCAGCTGCTTCAGTCGCGCATCATCGAGATTGCGCGGGTGGTCGTGGATTGCCTTGGCCGAGCTGTGCGACAGCACGAACGGCACCGGCATGCGCTGGATCAGGTCGTCGAACACCGCATCGGAGGCGTGCGACTGGTCGATGACGATGCCCAGGCGTACCGCCTCGTCGACCAGCGCCTTGCCGGCCGGGCTCAGGCCGTTCCATTCGGCACCCTTGGGATCGGTGGCCGAATCGGCGAATTCGTTGTTGGCGAAGTGCACGGTGCTCAGCAGGCGCAGCCCGGCCCGGTGGTAGAAGCCGAGCAGCGACGGGTCGTCGACCAGCGGGCTGGCGTTTTCCATGCTGATGTAGACCACGCGCTTTCCTTCGCGTTTGATGCGCGCGGCGTCGGCAGCGGTCAGCGCCAGCGCGAAGGTGTCGGGATGCGCGGCCAGCATTTCGCGGATTTCCATCAGCCGCAGGAGGCCAGCGTCGCGGTCCTGGCGGTGTGCGGCGGGGCTGCGGTCGCCCTGGTCGGTGTAGATGGCGAAGAAACCACCATCCAGCGCGCCTTCGCGCATGCGCGGCAGATCCACCTGCGACAGCGCGTTGTGGTCGTGCCGCTGTGCGATGTTGAACCCGTCGCGGTGGAAGTTGGCCGGCGTGTCGAGGTGGCTGTCGAGGGTGAGCAGCTTCTTCTGCAGGGTGGCAGCGCGCGCCAGCTCCTGTGCGGAGAACTCGATGGCATGGGCGGACAGCGGCGCGCACAGCGCCAGCGAGACCAGCAGGGACAGACTGCGCAACGTCATGACGCCTCTCTTCATTGGGTTGTCGAAGATCGTAGAGCCACGCCCTGCGTGGCTGGGCTTCGATCATATCCGCGCAGCCACGCAGGGCGTGGCTCTACGGACCCTGCGTGCCGACCGTGGGTCGGCACCCCGGAATCAATCCAGCACGCGGCAGAACACGGCCTTGAGGTAACGCGATTCCTGCACGTGCGCCATGAACGGATGGTCCGGGCCGGCGCCGGACACCTTCAGGATCTGGATGGTGCGGCCGGAGTAGAACGCCGCGCGGCGCAGCATGTCCAGGAACTGCTCTTCGGACACCAGCCCGGTGCACGAGAACGTGGCGAACAAGCCGCCCGGCTTGACCACGCCCAGCGCCAGCTTGTTCATGTCCAGGTACTTCTTCAGCGCGGTGATCACCTGGTCGCGATCGCGGGTCATCTTGGCCGGATCAAGGATCACCACGTCGAACTGCTCGCCGCGGTTGGCCGCGTCGCGCAGCCACGGGAAGATGTCGGACTGCACGAAGCGCGGGCGCACGTTGTTCAGGCGCGCATTGCCCTTGGCAATGGCGATCACGTCTTCATCGATGTCGATGCCCAGCACGTCCGAGGCACCGCGCGCGGCGGCATACACCGCGAAGCCACCGGTGTTGCAGCACAGGTCCAGCACCGACTTGCCTTCCACTTCCTGGCTCAGCCACTGCCGGTTCTCACGCTGGTCGGCGAAGAAACCGGTCTTGTGCGCGCCGGCCGGGTCGGCGCGGAACTTCACGCCGTACTCGGTGATCACCGCCGCTTCGGTGGTGGTGTTGCCGTGGAAGTCGAAGCTTTCCTGCTTCTGCACGTGTTCGTCGGCGAAGCTGTGGAAGCGGCAGCCGGGGAACTGCTCGCGCAGCGCCTCGTAGACCCACTCGCGGTGGCGGAACATGCCCGCGGCGAAGAACTCCACCACCACCAGGTCGCCGTAGCGGTCCACCACCAGGCCGGACAGGCCGTCGCCCTCGCTGTGGACCACGCGCCAGGCGTCGGACACCGTGTCCAGCTTCAGGACATCACGGCGCAGCGACACCGCCTGGGCGATCTTCCGCGAGAACCAGCCGGCATCGACGGGGACGCGCTGGTCGGTCTCGAGGATACGCACGGCGATGCGCGAATGACCGTTGTAGAAGCCACGCCCGATCCACTCCCCATCCACGCCGACCACGTCGACGATGGCGCCGGGTTTCGGGCGGACGGCAGGCTTTTCAACCAGCTTCTGGAAAATCCACGGGTGGCTGGAGCGCCAGGCGTTCTTGAGGCGGACTACGGGAGTGGGGGCAGTATTCATCTGCCTATTGTAGACGGGCGCCAGCGCCCGGCAGGCCGCCGATTTGACGGCAGCCCATTCAGCCCGCAGAATCGGCGCCAGAAGGGGAGTAGCTCCCAGACGTTGTCGCCGTCAATTCGAGCCCGCAGGCTCCGGTGCAACGGCAGTCCCACCCGGTGGGACTGCGAGCGAGACCTTCGCCGCATGGCGAAGCTCTGTCCCCGGATCCCCTCCGATCCTCCGTTGCAGATCCTCGCCGTCCGGCTTGAGGCATTTCATTCATTCAACGGACAAGACCATGCAGACGATCGGTAATTTGTGGTTGTGGGGCGGCTTCGGCGCGGTGGTGATCATCGCGCTGCTGGTCGATCTGGTATTGATGCGCCACGGCGGGCCGCACAAGGTGACCTTCAAGGAGGCCCTGTGGTGGTCGGTCGGCTGGGTCGCACTGGCGCTGGCCTTCAACGGCGGCCTCTGGTACTACCTGAACGAGACCGCGGGCCAGGTGGTGGCCAACAAGGTGGGCCTGGAGTTCCTGACCGGCTACCTGGTCGAGAAGGCCCTGGCGGTGGACAACATCTTCGTGTTCCTGATGATCATGGGCTACTTCGCGGTGCCTGAGGAACAGCGGCAGAAGGTGCTGATCATCGGCATCCTGGGTGCCATCGTGCTGCGAACGATCATGATCTTCGCCGGCAGTGTGCTGCTGACCAAGTTCCATTGGCTGCTCTACGTGTTCGGCGCGTTCCTGCTCTTCACCGGGTGGAAGATGTGGTTCTCCGCCGGCAAGGAGCCGGATCTGGAAGCCAACCCGGCGCTGCGCTGGATGCGTGGGCACCTGCGCCTGCTGCCCGAGTATGTCGGCAATGCCATGAGCGTGATGCGCGATGGCAAGCGCTGGTACACCCCGCTGTTCGTGGTGCTGATCCTGATCGCGGTGACCGACGTGATTTTCGCGGTGGACAGCATCCCGGCCATCTTCGCCATCACCACCGACCCGTTCATCGTGCTCACCTCCAACGTGTTCGCGGTGCTGGGCCTGCGCGCGATGTTCTTCCTGCTGGCCGGCATGGCCGATCGCTTCCACCTGCTGCCGTATGGCCTGGCCTTGGTGCTGGCGTTCATCGGCATCAAGATGATGCTGATCGACATCTTCAAGATCCCCACCCCGATTTCGCTGGGCGTGGTGGCGCTGATCATCGCCACCACCGTGGTACTGAGCCTGAAGAACCCACCGAAGACCGGCGAGGCGTAACCCTGATCGCCGCCGGCGGGATTGTCCCGTCGGCGGCACTTCTGTCTCCCGTCGCGTTGCCCTTGTGTTCAGGCTTGCGCGTCGCAATCCCTAGCGTATGAACGCCAATCTGCCCCAGCCTGCCGGCGAGCCGCCGGTCTCTCCCCGCACCGACCGCGGTCGCGTGATGCGGGCGTTCAACCTCAGCCTGGCCTTCGTGCTGGTGCTGGTGGCGGTGTTCACCGCGCAGGACCACTTCGACTGGCGGCCATGGGCCGTCGCTCCGCTGGAATCGGCGGGGCTGCTGGGCATTCTGGGTGCGCCGCTGCTGCATGGCTCGGTGCAGCACCTCGCTGCCAATAGCTTTGCACTATTGATTCTTGGCACATTGGCAGGAAGCGTCTATCCGAAGGCAACGCTGCGGGCCTTCCCGCTGCTGTGGATCGGCTCGGGCCTGGGCGCCTGGCTGCTCGGCGATATCGGCAGCCGCCACCTCGGCGCCAGCGGCATCACCCATGGCCTGATGTTCCTGGTGTTCGTGCTCGGCCTGCTGCGCCGCGACCGCCCGGCCATTGCCGCCGGCCTGATTGCCTTCCTGTTCTACGGCAGCATGCTGATCACCATCCTTCCGCACGAGCCGGGCGTGTCCTGGCAGTCGCACATGGGCGGCGCATTGGCCGGCATCGTCAGCGCATTGTTGTTCCGTCTCTCCGACCCGATGGCCCCACGCAAGCGCTACAGCTGGGAAGAAGAAGACGAGGACGAGCTGGACGTGCAGCGCGACAGCGACCTCGAGCCGCCCTCCCCGCACCGCGTGCCGGTGTTGTGGCAGCCGCGCGAAGGGCAGGATTTCGTCGTGTTGCCCTTCCGCCGGCCGGACGAACGGTGAGGTACCGCCTGGGTCGGGCCACGGCCGCCGCGAACCGGGCGTCGACCCCCAGAGCCGGTCCCCGTCGCGCCCGCCCGGGGGCGGCCCCCGCGGCGCCCCCCCCGGCCGCTCTATGAGTGCGAC
>NZ_CAUQPH010000199.1:0-4838 GCF_963519925.1 uncultured Stenotrophomonas sp.
GGCGCAGGGTCTCGACCTGCGCGTCGTCCGCGGCCGCGCGGATGTCCAGCGTGCCGCCCTGCCAGGCCCGCAATGCCACTGCGGCATCGCCGAGCGTGCCGCTGACCCATACATCGTCGCCCACCTGCGCGCCATCGCGGCGCAATGCGGTGCCCGCCGCTACCTGCCCCATCGCCGTGACCGACAACGACAACGGACCCCGGGTAGTGTCGCCGCCGATCAGCACGATGTCGTGGGCATCGGCCAGGGCGAAAAAGCCATCGGCGAACGCATCCACCCAGGCCGGATCGGCACCGGGCAACGACAGCGCCAGCACGCACCACGACGGGCGTGCGCCCATCGAGGCCAGGTCGGACAGGTTGACCGCCAGGGTTTTCCAGCCGATGTCATAGGCCGGGGTTTCGGCCGGAAAGTGCACGCCGCTGTTGAGCGTGTCGGCGGTCACCACCAGCTGCTCGCCGGCGCGCGGCTGCAGCAGCGCGGCATCGTCGCCGATGCCGAGCACCACGTCGGCTCGCGCGCGGGTGCGCGCGGCGATGCGTTCGATCAGGGAAAATTCGGCGAGGGACATGCGCGCGCCCGGGCCGGGGCTCAGCCCCCGCTTTCGGCCTTGCGCCACTCGACGGCCGCACGGTCGAGCACACCATTGACATAGGTGTGGCCGTGTTCGGAACCGAAGCGCTTGGTCGACTCGATCGCTTCGTTGATCACCACGCGATACGGCACGTCGATGCGGTAGCGCAGTTCGTATGCGGCGACGCGCAGCGCGGCACGTTCGATCGCGTCGACTTCGTCGATGCTGCGATCCACGAACGGCTCCAGCGCCTCGTCCAGGTCCTTGCGGTGGTCGAGCACGCCATGCACCAGCGCTTCGAAATAGGCCAGGTCGGCGATTTCGCGGGCCTGTTCGTGGGCGAACTGGGCGATCACCGACTGCGCGTTGCCGCCGGAGATCTGCCAGGCATAGATGGCCTGCAGGGCACGACGGCGCGCGCGCGAGCGGTGCACCGGGTCGATGCCATCACGGCGGACCGGCTTGCCGGACGGCTTGCCCGGGTTTGACTTGTTCACGGCAACTGCTCCAGAAGATTGACCATTTCCAACGCCGTCAGTGCGGCTTCTTCGCCCTTGTTGCCGTGGCTGCCACCGGCACGGGCCTCGGCATCCTCGGCACGCTCGACCGCCAGCACGCCATTGAGCACCGGCACGCCGAAGTCCAGCTGCACGCGCATCAGGCCTTCGGCGCAGCCATCGGCGACGTGTTCGTAGTGGCGGGTGTCGCCGCGGATCACGCAGCCCAGGGCGATGATCGCGGCATGTTCATGCGCGGCGGCCAGGCGCGCAGCGACCAGCGGCAGCTCCCATGCACCGGGGACGCGGATCACGTCGATGGCGGTTTCGTCGATGCCGTTGCCGGCCAGGCTCTGCCGCGCACCGGCCACCAGCACATCGGTGATGCGGGCGTTCCAGCGGCTGGCGAGGATGGCGAAACGGCCCTTTTCCGGTGTCCGGAGATCGCCTTCGTAGTGGCTCATGATCGGCAGGTTATTCAATAAAGAGGGACATTCTACCGTAGAGCCAGGCCCTGCCTGGCTTTGCGGACGACTCCGGACCGCGCAGCCACGCAGGGCGTGGCTCTACGGCGATCCGTTCGGGTCATGGCGTGACCGTCTCGACGACTTCCAGGCCGTAGCCGGCCAGGCCGATCTGGCGCCGCGGGGTGCCGAGCACGCGCAGCTTGCCCAGGCCGAGGTCGGACAGGATCTGGGCGCCGGCGCCGTTGCGGCGCCACTGGCTGACGTCCTTGTCCTTGCCCGGCACGACCGGCTGCGGCTGCTGGCGCAGGCGGGCCAGCAGGCTGTTGCTGTCGCGCGGCGCCGACAGCACCACCATCACCCCGCGTTCGGCGGCCGCGATGGCACGCAGGGCGTCGGTGGAGGCCACGCCGAAATCATCGCGACGCCAGTGCAGCAGGTCGGCCAGCGGGTTCTCCACCTGCACCCGGACCAGGGTCGGTTCGGTGTCCGGGGTGCCGCGGACCAGGGCGAAATGCAGGTCGTGGGCGATCCGGTCGCGGTAGGTGACCAGCTTGAACGGGCCGAATTCGGTGTCGATGTCACGCTCGTCGACGCGCTCGACGGTCTTTTCGGTGGCCAGCCGGTAGGCGATCAGGTCGGCGATCGAGCCCATCTTCAGGCCATGCTCGCGTGCGAACACTTCCAGCTCCGGGCGGCGCGCCATGCTGCCGTCGGGGTTGAGGATCTCCACCAGCACGCCGGCCGGTTCCAGCCCGGCCAGCATGGCCAGGTCGACCCCGGCTTCGGTGTGGCCGGCGCGGGTGAGCACCCCGCCCGGCTGGGCGATCAGCGGGAAGATGTGGCCCGGCTGGTGCAGGTCGGCCGGTTTGGCGTCCGGCTTCACCGCGGTGCGGATGGTATGCGCACGGTCATAGGCGGAAATGCCGGTGGTGACGCCCTCGGCGGCTTCGATGCTGACCGTGAAGTTGGTCTGGAACTGCGCCGTATTGGCCTGCACCATCGGCGCCAGGCCGAGGTCGGCGGCGCGCTCGCGGGTCAGCGGCAGGCACACCAGGCCACGGCCATGGGTGACCATGAAGTTGATGTCCGACGGCTTGACCAGCTCGGCGGCCATGATCAGGTCGCCTTCGTTCTCGCGGTCTTCGTCGTCGACGATGACCACCATGCGGCCGAGGCGGATGTCCTCGAGGATGTCGGGGATGGGGGCGAAATTCATGCGGATGCTCCCGGTGCGAGGGCGCCCTGCCCGGTGGGCTGCCTACCGTCGGCCGGCAGGCCGACCAGGCGCTCCACATAGCGGGCGACCAGGTCGATCTCGAGATTGACCGCGCTGCCGACGCCGGTGGCGGCGAAGGCGGTATGGGCCACGGTATGCGGGATCAGCGCGACCTCGAAGCCGACGTCATCGACCTCGTTGACGGTCAGGCTGACTCCGTCCACACAGATCGAGCCCTTCCTGGCGATGTAACGCAGCAGTCCGGCCGGGGCGGCGAAGCGCCAACGCTGGGCACGCGCGTCGTCGTGGATGGACAGGACCTGGCCAAGCCCGTCGACATGGCCGCTGACCAGGTGGCCGCCGAGGCGGTCGGTCGGGCGCATGGCACGCTCCAGGTTGATCACCGCGCCGGCGTCCAGCTGGCCCAGGGTGGTCAGGCCGAGCGTCTCGGTCGAGGCATCGGCCTGGAACGAGCTGGCGTCAAAGGCGACCACGGTCAGGCACACACCGTTGATGGCGATGCTCTCGCCCATCTGCACGTGCTCGAACGGCAGGCTGCCGACATGGAAGGTGAAGCGGACGTCGCCGCCGAGGGGCTCGCGTGCGGCCAGTCGGCCGACGCCTTCGATGATTCCAGTAAACACTAACGTTCTCCGCGAAAAGTGAGCGAAAAACGCCGCAAGGCAAACAGGCGGGCGCAGGGCCATGCAGGCCCTGTAGCACCGTCTTCTTTCATCCGGACTATACCGTCGGCTCCGGCATCGGACCGGATCTGCTGACCTTCCGGCGTGACCGGAAGCGCTCGCGGGCTCGTGCTTGCGCACCTACCGCCGGTGGGGAATCGCACCCCGCCCTGAAGACGTTTGTATACCGGCGAACCGGCGCGGCCATTGTAACAGCGCTGGCTGAGCGCTCGCTTTCTGTAAACAATTTGTTAAGATGCGCCCCGCGCGGCGATGACCGCCGCCCTGCCGCCCATGATGGGCCGGCTGAAACGGACCTCACTTTTTCCAAGGAATCGTCATGCGCAAGATGCTCGTCCTGGCTGCCGCGTTGCTGGCCGCCGCTCCTCTCGTGGCCTCTGCTGCGGAAAGCATGAGCTACACCTACGTCGAAGGCGGCTGGACCCAGCAGCAGATCAGCGTGCCGGGCAGCAACCCGAAGCTGGACGGCGGCTACATCCGCGGCTCGTTCGCCATTGCCGACCAGGTCAATGTGTTCGGCGGCTACAGCAGCACCTCCAAGACCTACCGCCTGGAAGATGCCGTCGGCGAATACCGCATCAAGAACACCATCGACCAGCCGGAGCTGGGCATCGGCTACCACATGCCGATGACCGACCGCCTGGACTTCACCGCCGACCTGGCCTGGACCCGCATCAACAACGAGGCCAAGTACGACGACGGCGTCTACAGCGAGACCGTGAAGGTGCACAGCAACGCCGCCCGCGGCGCGCTGGGCCTGCGTGGCAAGCCCTCGCGCGCGACCGAAGCCTGGGTGAAGGCCGGCTACCTCGACGGCAGCGACATGGACGGCGTGTGGATCGGCACGCTCGGCGGCCAGGTCAGCTTCAACCGCAACTGGGGCATCGTGGGCGAAGTGCAGTACTACGACGACGTGACCCAGTACTCGGTGGGCGTGCGCGCCAGCTTCTGAGTTACCGATCGGGCTGCGTTCAACCGCGCCATGATCGACGGGCCCCGCAAGGGGCCCGTTTTTTTTACGGCGTCACGCCCGCAGCAACAGTCGCAGGTCCGCCCCCACCTGGCGCTGATCGACCACGCGCAGCCGCCGCTGCTGGTCCATGCGGGTGATGTCCATGCCGTCCAGCAGCGGCCGCCCCTGCTCGCCGAGCAGGATCGGTGCCTGGTACAGCAGCAGTTCGTCCACCAGCCCTGCCTTCAGCAACGCGCCGGACAGGACGGCGCCGGCTTCGGTATGCACTTCGTTGATGCCGCGTCCGGCCAGCAGGGCCAGCACCGCGCCCAGGTCGAGCCGGCCCTCGCGGCCGGGCACGCTGGCGAACCCGGCATCGGCGGCATCCGGCGCGCTGACCGCCGCGTCATGCAGGTACAGGGTGGGCG
>NZ_CAUQPH010000200.1:0-4786 GCF_963519925.1 uncultured Stenotrophomonas sp.
GGGCCGGGCGCCGCTGTTCGTGATCCACCCGGCGGGCGGCATCGCCTGGAATTACCGCGGGCTGGCGCGTGCGCTGCACCCGGCGCGCGACGTGCACGGGCTGCAGTCGCCCGCGCTCGATCCGACCCGACCGCTGCCCGCCAGCATCGATGCGCTGGCCGCCGACTACGCATCGCGCATCCTCGCGCTGCAACCACGTTGTCCGGTGCACCTGCTGGGCTGGTCGGTGGGCGGCATCATCGCCCAGGCGATCGCCGTGCAGTTGCAGGCCCGGCAGCGCGAGGTGGGCGCGCTGGTGCTGCTGGACGCCTACCCGAGCGAATGCTGGCGGGCCGAGCCCGAGCCCGACCCGGTGGCTGCGCTGCGGGCGTTGCTGGCGATTGCCGGTCATGATCCCGAGCGCCACCCCGAACTGGACAGCCGCGAACGCATCGTCGCGTTCCTGCGCCAGGGCGACAGCGCGCTGGGCAACCTGCCCGGGCACGTGCTCGACGGCGTGGTCCGTGCGGTGACCGGCACCAACCGCCTGATCCGCGACCATCACCATCGCCGCTTCGACGGCACCCTGGTGCACGTCCGCGCCGGCCTTGACCACGCACAGCGCCCCCACCTGCAGTCGGCGCTGTGGCAAACGCATGCGGCGAAGGTGGAGGCGCTGCCCTTGCCGTTCCTGCATGCCGAGCTGACCGGGCGCGACGCCGTGGCACACCTGGCGCCGTGGCTGTCGGCGCGCCTGCAGCAGTGGGACCTCCCTGCACTGAAGGACCGAACATGAAACTCACCGGATTCGATGGCACCCTGGCGCTGGTCACCGGCGCAGCCGGCGGCATCGGCGCTGCGCTGGTCCGCCAGCTGCTGCACAGCGGCTGCGTGGTGGTCGCGACCGACCTGGCGCTGCCCGACCTGCCGGCCCACCCGCGACTGCATGCACGCGTGCTGGACGTGACCGATCCGGCCGCGGTCGACGCGCTGGTCACGGCGACGGAAGCGCACTGGGGTCCGATCGGTTTCGGGATCAGCGTCGCCGGCGTGCTGCAGGTTGGTGCGGTGACCAGCATCGACGACGCGCAGTGGCGCCGCGTGTTCGCGGTGAATGCAGACGGTGTCTTCCACCTGGGCCGCGCCCTGGCGCGGGTGATGACACCGCGCGGGCAGGGTGCCATCGTCACGGTGAGCTCGAATGCGGCCGGCGTTCCGCGCCATGGCATGGCCGCCTATGCGGCTTCCAAGGCGGCCGCCACCATGTTCACCCGCTGCCTCGGCCTGGAACTGGCGCCGCACGGCATCCGCTGCAACATCGTCGCGCCGGGGTCCACGCTGACCCCGATGCAGACAGGGATGTGGGCCGATGCCGATGGCGCGCGGCAGGTGATCGACGGCAACCCGGCGACCTACAAGGCCGGCATTCCGTTACGCAAGCTGGCCACCCCGGACGATATCGCACGGGCGGTGATGTTCCTGCTCTCCGACGAGGCCGGCCACATCGCCATGAGCGACCTGTACGTGGACGGTGGTGCGACGCTGCGCGGCTGAGGCCTACGACCTGCGCCGCGCCCGCGGCTTGGCGGGGGCGCGGCCGGGCGCGCTGTCGCGGCTGGGCAGGGTGCCGCGCTGCTGCATCTGTTCCAGCCAGGCCAGGTTGTCCACGTAGGCGAGGAAGTGCTCCAGGTACGCCGGGGAAACCTCGCCCATCCAGCCCAGTGCACGATGCACCAGCACGCTGGAGTTCAACGGGCCGCCATCGCTGGGGGCCTGTGCCAGCGTCTGCCGGACCTGGCCGGCAGTGCGCAACGCCGCCCATGCGCTGCGGAACTCGGCGAGAGCCGGCAGTGCAGGGTAGTCGGGATTGTGCGTCGGGCGCGGTTGGGCCAGCGCGGCCAGCGTGTCCGGCGTTACAGCCGTCTTCGGTAGCGCCGTGGGAACCGGCGCGGCAGCCATGCGTTCGGCGTAGGCGGCCAGCAGCGCCTGCAGGCGAGCGTCCAGCACGCCGCGCAGCGAACCGCTGGCCAGCTGCGCGCGCCGCTGCAGCGCTTCCAGGAACGCGAACTGCACCGGGTCGAGGCGATCCAGTTGCTGCCCGCGCCACTGCGCGAGCCGGTCGGCGTCGGCGCGGTTACCGTCCATCGCCCGCCGCGGTCGGTTTCGGGCGCGGAATCGGCGCCATCTCCACGCGTCGGTTGCGCGCCCGGCCCTCTTCGTCGGCGTTGGAGCCCACCGGTTGTTCGGCGCCGAAGGCGGCAGCGAACACCGACCCGGCCGGCACGCCTTCGGCGATCAGGGTGCGGGTCACGGTCAGCGCGCGCTCGGCCGACAGTTCCCAGTTGTCGGCGAACTGGCGGTTGCTGTCGCGTACCGGGCGGTCATCGGTGAAGCCGCTGACCATCAGGATTTCCTCGCGCGAGGACAGATACCCGGCCAGCGGCGCGGCCAGGCTGCGCAGCAGCTCGCGGCCTTCCGGCTGCAGCTGGTCGGAATTGAGCGCGAACAGCACGCTGCCACGGATGCCGATGCGGCCATCCACCAGCGTCACCCGCCCGGCGGCCAGCGGGCCGGCCAGGGCCTGTTCCAGGGTCTGGCGCCGTTTCGCTTCGGCCTGGCGCTGCGCCACTTCCTCATCGAGGCGATGCGACAGCTCCAGCTGCAGCGCCACCACGCCGACCAGGATCAGCACGAACGCGCCCAATAGCACCGACATCAGGTCGCCGAAGGCGGCCCAGATCGGCGCGCCGGTGTCGCCTTCCAGTTCGATCTCGTCGCTCATGCGGTGGCGGTTCCGGCGCTGCGGCGGCGGCCGGCCAGCTGCTGCAGTTCTTCGATGATCTGCTGCTGCGAGAGCACGCTCAGGTCGATCACTTCGCGCGCCTGGGTCACGTAATAGGCCAGCTGCTCATCGCTGCGGGTCATCGACGCGTCCAGCGCGCCGGCCACCTGCTGCAGCTGTTCACCCAGCCCGCTGCTGGCGGTGCCGAAGCTCTGCATCGCGGTACCGAACGCCTCGGCCAGGCTGGCCACTTCCACCGCGCTGCCGCTCAGTTGCGCGGCCACGCCATCCAGCTTGCCGGTCTCGGCAGCGATATGGTCGGTGAACTGCGTGCCTACGCGCTCCAGCAGACCAGCCGAGGTGCTGACCAGCGCGTCCACGGCGGTGCGCTGTTCGGTGGACGCGTGGTTGACCGCATCCAGCAGCGTTTCCAGCGTGGCCAGCAGGCGGGTGCGTTCGTCGAGCATGGCGGTGTCGCGGACCATGCTGTCGGACAGCTTCTGGCGCAGTTCGGCGACCACTTCGGCGGCCGCCTTCGGGGCTTCCGAGGCGAGCGTGACCAGTCGCGAGATCTCGCTGATGGTCTCGGCCGCATGCGCCTGCGCCTGCGTGCCGATCTCGTGTGCGGTGCGCGAAAGGGTTTCGCAGACCGCCTGCTGGCTGGCCGCAACCTGCGCACCGTTGTCGGCCCATTGCTGGCCGAGCTGTTCCGACAACTGGGTGAAGGCATCGCTCCAGGTGGCCAGGCGCTGCGCGTCGCGGGCTTCCAGACGATCCTGCAAGCCGCTGTGCGAGGCCTGCAGGCCATCCACCAGGGAACGCGCATGGCCATCGAAGCTGGCGGTGGCGGCGACCAGTGCCTGCTGGTTGCGTTCGGCCAGTTCGGCGTTCACCGACTGCTGGCCCTGCAGCGCATCGCGCCACGCCTGCGCGTGGGTGCTGGCACTGCTGTCCATGCGCTCGGCCAAGGTGTCGACCCAAGCAGCCAGACGCGTACCCACCGAATCGAGCAGGCGGGCACCGTGCTCCCCCTGCAGCTGGCTGAAACCCTCAAGCGTGCTGCGCAGATCGCGGGTAAGGGCGGCATGGCGCTGCTCCTGTTCGGTCTGCGCCCCGGTCCATGCATCCACGCTTGCGTCGAGACGGGCGGCCAAGGTTTCCAGCAGCTGCACGGCACGCTGGTCGTGCTGTTCGCTGAGCGTGGCCAGGGTAGAACGCAGTTCTGCCGACAGGGTGTCGTGTGCCTGCTTCTGACTGCTGAGCGCAGCGTTCCAGGTCTCGCGGGTGGCGGCGCGGCTGGCCTCGAAGCCACTGGCCAGGCCGTCAAGCTGCGCACGCACGGCATCGCCTACCGTGGCCTGCAGGGCCGTGGTCTGCTGGCTGATGCCGGCCATGGTCTCGGCCATGATCGGCTGCAGGGCCTCGCCGACCGCGCGCGCACTCTGCGCGACGCTGGCCTGCAATGCCTCCTGCACCGAAGCGGCGAGGCGCTCATGGGCGGCCTCGGCGCGGGCATGGAAGGAGTCCTGGCTGGCCGACAGGCGTTCGCCCGCCGCGCCGCTCTGCGCTTCGATCGCCGCGCTCATCGCCTCGAGGCGGTCGACCAGCGCCGGCAGCAGGCCGGCCTGCGCCTGCAGCAGGCGGAACGCTTCGGCGCGCTGCCAGGCCTGCGAATGCAGGTGCAGGGTGGTGGCGATTCGGGTGTCCAGCTGCTGCACCACCTGCAGGCGTTCACGCCGGCACAGCGCGGCGAGCAGGCCGAGCATCGCCGAGGTGGCGACGCCGGCGATGGAGGTGCCGAACGCCACCGCCAACCCTTCTACCGGCGCACCGAGCGAGCCGCGGATGGCCTGCAGGTCGGTCGCGCTGCCCAGCGCCAGGCCGGTGCCGCGCAGGGTGGCCATCATGCCGAGCAGGGTGCCGAGCATGCCCAGCAGCACCAGCAGGCCGACCAGGTACGGGGTCAGCACCGGTGCCGGCAGCGCTACCCGTTCGCCCTCCACCCGCAGCCGCACGGCATTGCGC
>NZ_CAUQPH010000201.1:0-4777 GCF_963519925.1 uncultured Stenotrophomonas sp.
ACCCCGACCCGCGCGGCTGGAAGGCCGCGCTGGCCGCCCTGGTCGGTGGCGGCCGCGATCCCGCCGCGGCCGCCGACGTGCTGGGCAGGCTGGTCGACGACAACGCCATCCCCAACCAGATCGAGCCGTGGCAGGAGTTCGGCCGCCTGGCCATGCGCCTGGACCGGCCCGAGCTGGCCCGGCGCATGGTCGATGAAGTGGTGCGCCGGTTCCCGGGCGAACCCCGGGTGGCGCTGCTGAATGCCAGCCTGATGTTCCAGGCCGGCAGGACCGACGAAGCGCTGGCCACCCTGCGCGCGGTCGAGCCGCGTACCACCAGCGATCCGGAACTACGCAACGCGGTGGCCATCGCCTACGACGCGATGGGCGATGCCAAGGCCGCCGAACGGGTGCTGGCGGTGGGACCACAGGACGTGCAGACCTGGGGCATGCGCGCCTCGCTGCTGGCCAAGCAGAAAGACGACCCGGCGCTGCTGGCGCTGTATACCGAGCTGTCGAAACAGGCCACCCGGCCGGATCCGGCACAGCGCCTGCTGCTGGGCAAGATCGCCGAATACCTCAAGCGCCATGCCGAAGCGGTGGACTGGTACCTCAGCGTGCCCGGCGGTGAAGAGCGTGCCGAAGCGCGCCTGCGCGCGGCCAGTGCCGAGTACGAGCTCGGCCGCACCGACAGGGCCTTTGCCGGCGTCCACGCGATCCAGTCCGACGCCAGCATCGACGACGAGGCGCGCCGCGACGCCTACCTGCTGGAGGCCGAGCTGCGCCAGCGCGGCGACGACCTGCCCGGCGAGCTGGACGCGCTGGCCCGTGGCCTGGCTGCCTACCCGGACGAGAATGCGCTGCTGTACGCGCGCGCGCTGGCCTGGGAGCGCCGCGATGACGTCGCGCGCGCGGAGGCCGACCTGCGCAAGATCCTGGTCACCGAACCGGAAAACGTGGCCGCGCTCAACGCGCTGGGCTACACCCTGGCCGACCGCACCACGCGGTACCAGGAAGCGCTGCAGCTGATCGACCGTGCCCGCGTGGCCGAGCCGGACAATGCGGCCATCGTCGACAGCTATGGCTGGGTGTTGTATCGCCTGGGCCGCAATGAAGAAGCGCTGGTGCAGCTGCGCCGCGCGTGGACCCTGGCCAAGGACCCGGAGATCGCCGCGCACGTCGGCGAAGTGCTGTGGGTGCTGGGGCGCAAGGACGAGGCCCGTCGCTTCTTCGATGAAGCGCGCAGGCTGGACCCGGACAACCGTGCGCTGCAGCGCGTGATCGAGAAATACGGCGTATGAAGTGGATGTCGATGAGGGCCGCCTGCGCGGCGGCCATGGCCCTGTCGTTGTCGGCCTGCGTGTCGCTGGACACCCGCAAGGCGCCGGCCGCGCCGGACGTGGCGACCACGATCAGCGCCGAGGCCCGCCAGGCCGAGGATCTGCGGGTGCAGGCGCTGCGCGACCGGCCGGACTGGTCGTTCGAAGGCCGCGTCGCGGTCAGCAAGGGCCGCAATGGCGGCAGCGGCCGGATCGACTGGCGCCAGCAGTCGCGCGGCTACGTCGTCGCGCTGAGTGCGCCGGTGACCCGGCAGAGCTGGACCCTCAGTGGTGATAGCGCGCAGGGCGGTGGTCGTCTGGACGGCATCGACGGCGGGCCGCGCCAGGGCCCCGACGCGCAGCAGGTGCTGCTCGAGGCCACCGGCTGGGACATCCCGGTCAACCAGCTGCCGGACTGGGTGCGTGGCCTGGTCGCCGCAGACGTGGCCGCCGCCGGGCAGGTCGATCGCGACAGTGAAGGCCGTCCGCGCCGCTTCCAGCAGATGGGCTGGGACATCCAGTACCTGGACTGGTACCCGGCCGAAGACGGGCGACCGGTGCTGCCGCGCCGGATCGAGGCGGTCAGGGGCGACGCCAAGGTGCGCCTGCTGGTGGACGGCTGGGTGCTGGACGCGCCATGAGCGCGCCGGACCTGAACGGCAACGGGGCCTGGTGGCCGGCCCCGGCCAAGCTGAACCTGTTCCTGCACATCACCGGTCGCCGCGCCGACGGTTACCACGAACTGCAGAGCGTGTTCCGCCTGCTCGACTGGGGCGACCGCATCCGGCTGGGCGTGCGCGCCGACGGCAGGGTCCGTCGCGACGGGCCGTCGGCAGCGGGCGTGGCCGAGGCCGACGATCTCGCCATCCGCGCCGCGTTGTTGCTTAAAAATGCGACGAACGTCTCCCAAGGTGCGGATATCGCCATCGAAAAACGCATCCCTGCGGGCGGAGGTTTCGGTGGCGGATCGTCCGATGCGGCCACCGTGCTGGTGGGCTTGAACCACCTCTGGCGGGCCGGGCTGTCGGTGGATGCATTGGCCGAACTGGGCCTGCAGCTGGGCGCGGACGTGCCGGTGTTCGTGCGCGGCCACAACGCCTGGGCCGAGGGCGTGGGTGAGCAGCTGACCCCGTTGGCCCTGCCGCCGGCCTGGTACGTGATCGCCGACCCCGGGGTGCACGTACCGACCGCAGCGCTTTTCGGTTCTCCGGATTTGACGCGAGACGCCCCAGTGGCGAAAATAGCGGACTTCGCTTCCGGGTCTTTGCTCGGGAATGCGTTCGAGCCGGTACTGCGCCGTCGCGAACCTGCCGTCGAGGCAGTGCTCATCGCGTTGGACAGCATCGGTCGGGCACGACTCACCGGGTCGGGAAGCGGTTGTTTCGTCGAGTTCGACACGCGCGCTGCTGCAGAGCAGGGCCTGGCGAAGTTGCCGGAAGGACTGCGGGCATGGGTGGCTGCGGGCGTGGAGCGCTCGCCACTGCTTGATGTACTCGAGCGTTATTGATTTTGATGCAGGGGCGTCGCCAAGAGGCCCAAGGCACCAGGTTTTGATCCTGGCATTCGGAGGTTCGAATCCTCCCGCCCCTGCCACTTGCGGACGCCAACCGCGTTCCATGCGCATGCTGCGCGGACACGGTTGAACGGCCGCGGTGTTGTCACCGCAGACGTCCTCGGGCGCCCGCGGCAGAGTTCTCCGCCAATCGCTCCCGCCCGAGACCGTCATGATGCAAGAACACCCGAACCTGCTGGTATTTTCCGGCAACGCCAACAAGCGCCTTGCGCAGAGCATCTGCAAGGAGCTGGGGGTGCGACCGGGCAAGGCATTGGTGTCGCGCTTCTCCGACGGGGAAGTACAGGTCGAAATCGAAGAGAACGTCCGCAAGCAGGACGTCTTCGTGATCCAGCCGACCTGCGCGCCCAGCGCGGAAAACCTGATGGAACTGCTGGTCCTGATCGATGCGCTCAAGCGCGCCTCGGTCAACAGTGTCACCGCCGTGGTGCCGTATTTCGGCTACTCGCGCCAGGATCGCCGCATGCGTTCCTCGCGCGTGCCGATCACGGCCAAGGTCGCCGCCAAAATGTTCAGCGCCGTTGGCGCCGACCGTGTCCTGACGGTGGACCTGCATGCCGACCAGATCCAGGGGTTCTTCGACATGCCGGTGGACAACGTGTATGCGTCGCCGCTGCTGCTCGCCGATATCTGGCGCGCCTACGGCACCGAAAACCTGATCGTGGTGTCCCCGGACGTGGGTGGCGTGGTGCGTGCGCGCGCCGTGGCCAAGCGCCTGGACGACGCCGACCTGGCGATCATCGACAAGCGCCGGCCGCGCGCCAACGTCTCCACCGTGATGAACATCATCGGTGACGTCGAAGGCAAGACCTGCGTGATGGTCGATGACATCGTCGATACCGCCGGCACCCTGTGCGCGGCCGCCGCGGCGCTGAAGGCGCGTGGCGCGCTCAAGGTGGCGGCATACTGCACCCACGCCGTGCTCTCGGGCCCGGCGGTGGACAACATCAACAACTCCCAGCTCGACGAGCTGGTGGTGACCGACACCATCCCGCTGCGTGAAGAGGCGCGGGTGTGCAGCAAGATCCGCCAGCTCAGCGTGGCGGAAATGCTGGCCGAGACGATGCGCCGCATCGCCTTCGGCGAGTCGGTCAGCTCGCTGTACGTGGATTGATTTTTTTCCTGGCGGCCGGCAACGGCAGCCAGGGCCCCGGGTACGTCTGGTCGCGGACGTGCCTTTCATCGCCAAGCCACTCCGGCAAGGCAACAACTGGTAGAAGAAAAATGTCGAAGACCCATGAAATCAAGGTCACCAAGCGTGAACTGCAGCGTAAGGGTGCGAGCCGCCGCCTGCGTCACGCCGGTGTGATCCCGGCCATCGTGTACGGTGGCAACGCCGAACCGGTCGCCATCAGCCTGGACCACGACGCCACCTGGCTTGCCCAGCAGAACGAGTGGTTCTACTCGTCGATCCTGGACCTGAACCTGGACGGCCAGATCACCAAGGTCCTGCTGCGTGACATGCAGCGCCACCCGCACAAGCAGCTGATCATGCACCTGGACTTCCTGCGCGTGGACGAGAACCAGGCCCTGACCGCTTCGGTGCCGCTGCACTTCATCAACGAAGACACCTCGCCGGCCGGCAAGGCTGCCGACGTCGTGGTCACCCACGAACTGAAGGAAGTGACCATCACCTGCCTGCCGAAGGACCTGCCGGAATCGATCGACGTCGATCTGGCCGAGCTGGCCTCGGGCGACGTGATCAAGCTGTCGGACATCAAGCTGCCGAAGGGCGTGACCATCCCGGCCCTGGCCCTGGGCAAGGACCACGATGATGCGATCGTGACCGCCAAGACCGGCAAGGTCGATGCGGCCGACGAAGAAGCACCGGCTGCAGAGTAAGTACCTGCGGCGGCGGCCCCCCCGGGGCCGCGCCCGGGGAGGGTGTAACCGCCCCCGGGCCGGC
>NZ_CAUQPH010000202.1:0-4745 GCF_963519925.1 uncultured Stenotrophomonas sp.
CAGCGACACCTGGCCGCTGGGGCGGCCCTTGCCGCCGGCCAGGGCCGGATTGAGCCGGGCGATGCGGGCGGGGTCCAGGGCGCGCTGTGCGGCCCACTGCTGCACGCTGGTGCCGGCCGGCAGGGTGTGGGTCTTGAGCACCGGGACGCTGCGATCCAGCGACGCCATCACCCCGGGCGAGGTTTCGGCGTTTTCCAGCACGCAGGCCAGCGCGTGCAGCTTCTCGACATAGGAGTAGGTGACCGGCGACAGCCCCGGCAATGCCGACGGGCGCGCGTTCTGCGCGTTCATGCCGGCCTTGCGCAGCGACTGCAGGACCCGGTACTCGCCGGCGTTGTAGGCCATGGTGGCCAGGCGCCAGTCGCCGCCGAACATGCCGTGCAGCGTCTTCAGGTAGCGCACGGCGGCCTGGGTCGAGTCGGCGGCCGACAGCCGGCCGTCGTAACCCGCGGTCATCTGCACGCGGTGGTTCCGGGCGGTGCTGGCGATGAACTGCCACAGACCGGCGGGGCCGCTGCCGTTGCGGGCATTCGGCCGGTAGCCGCTTTCCACGAACGGGATCAGCGCGAATTCGGTCGGCAGGTCGGCCTTGCGCAGCTCTTCGACCACGTAGCCGAACAGCACCAGCGCGTCGTCATCCTGGTTGGCCAGGCGCGAGGGCGCATGCGCGAACTGCTTCTGCCAGCGTGGACTGGTGGCCTCGGCGTCGCAGGTGGGTTCGGCCAGGCCGTCGCGGAAGCTGGCGAAAATGTCCTGGCCGTTGCGGACCGAGGCAGGGGGCAGGGCGGCAGCGTCCAGCGGCAGCTGTGAAAGCCCGGCCACGTTCTGCGACATGCCTGCACTCAACGACTGGGCGCCCGCGGTGCCGGCCAGCGCCATCGCCAGGCCCGCCGCGAGCGGCAGCAATCGCCGCCTCATGTTCGGAATCCGTCTTTCCAGCGCCGCAGGCCCGCCAGCACTTCGACTTCATCGGTGACGGGGCGGCCGAGGTACTGGCTTACCGCAGCACGTACGGCAGGGGTATGGGTACGCAGGAATGGATTGCATTCCAGCTCGCTGGCCAGTGCAACCGGCAGCGTGGGTCGTTCATCGCGGCGCATGGCCAGGGCCTCCTCTTGGCGTTGCGCAAGCGCAACGTTGGCGGGGTCGACATGCCGCGCGAAGACGGCATTTGTCACGGTGTACTCATGACCGCAGCACAACAGCAGGTGCGGCGGCAGGGACGCCAGCCTGTGCAGGGATGCCAGGAGCTGGGGTGGCGTACCTTCGAACATGCGGCCACAGCCCAGGCTGAACAGCGCATCTCCACTGAAAAGATGTTCAGCCGTGTGAAACGCGACATGCGATCGGGTGTGTCCGGGCACGGATACTACGTCGATCTCCAGCCCCAATGCCTGAACGCGTTCACCCCCGGTGACGCGCCGGGTGGCCATCGGGATGCGTGGATCGTCCGGCGCGACCACCTCCAGCCCGGGGAACCGGGCCTGCAGCTGTTCCACACCGCCGATATGGTCGTCGTGGTGGTGGGTCAGCAGGATCGTGTGCGGGCGCCAGTTCTGCTGCGCCGCCGCAGCCAGTACCGGTGTGGCCTGGCCGGGGTCGACCACGATGGCGTGGCCGTCGTCGGCGACCAGCGCCCAGATGTAGTTGTCCGCGAATGCGGGTAGGGCAGTCAGTCGCATAGAATTGGACCATGCCCGCCGTGCCGAGCCGCCGTCAAGCTTCCGTCGCATCCTGGTTTGATACTGAACCGGCGAATCTGCTGCGTGAACTGGAGCGGCAGGCGCTCGAGCCGGTGCTGGCGTCGCACCCGGTCAATCCGTGGCTGTGGATCGCACCGACCGCGTCCTGGCTCGATGCGGTGACCCTGCCGGGGCAGGGACTGCGGTTGTACCGCACCCCGCGCGGTTATACCGGCGATGTGACCTGTGCACTGCCGTTGCCGTTCCCCAGCGAAAGCCTCAACGCGATCGTGCTGCAGCACGTGACCGCGCGCGATGCCGAGCTGCTCATCACCGAGTGCGAACGCGTGCTGATGCCGGGGGGGCGCCTGTGGCTGTCCACGCTCAATCCATTCAGTCCGTTCCGGCGCCAATGGCGGCAGCACGGGCTGCTGGTCCGCACTCCGCAGCGACTGCGCCACACCCTGGAGCGGGCCGGGCTGGCCTGCGACGACCTGGCCTGGCTGGGCCCGATGTGGGGCGACCGCGCACCCGGGCGCGCCAGCGTGGCGGCCCTCCGCGCGGCCTGCCTGTTCTCCGCCGAAAAACGCACCCTGGCCCTGCCGGGACCCAAGCCACTGCCGGTACGCCGCTGGCACGGTACCGTGGCGACCTGATCTGGAGCTGTATTGAAAACCATTGAAATCCACACCGACGGTTCCTGCCTGGGCAACCCCGGACCGGGCGGCTGGGCCGCGTTGATGCGCTACAAGGGCCATGAGCGCGAGCTCAGCGGCGGCGAAGCGCACACCACCAATAACCGGATGGAGCTGATGGCCGCGATCTCGGGCCTGGAAGCGCTGACCGAGCCGTGCGAGATCGTGCTGTTCACCGATTCCCAGTACGTACGCCAGGGCCTGACCCAGTGGCTGCCGGGCTGGATCCGCAAGAACTGGAAGACCGCCGGCGGCGACCCGGTCAAGAACCGCGACCTGTGGGAGCGGCTGCATGCGGCGACGCAGAAGCACCAGATCGACTGGCGCTGGGTGAAGGGCCATTCCGGCGACCCCGACAACGAACGCGTGGACACGCTGGCGCGCGACGCCGCGATCCGCATCCGTGCCGGCGGCCCGGTACACTGAGCGCATGCGTCAGATCATCCTCGACACCGAAACCACCGGCCTGGAATGGCGCAAGGGCAACCGCATCGTCGAAATCGGCTGCGTGGAGCTGCTTGAGCGCCGCCCGAGCGGCAACAACTACCACCAGTACCTCAAGCCCGACTGCGAATTCGAACAGGGCGCGCAGGAAGTCACCGGCCTGACCCTGGAGTTCCTGGCCGACAAGCCGACCTTCGCGCAGGTCGCCGAGGAATTCCTGGCGTACATCGACGGCGCCGAGCTGATCATCCACAACGCCGCGTTCGACCTGGGCTTCCTGGACTACGAGCTGTCGTTGCTGGGCGACCAGTACGGAAAGATCACCGACCGCTGCACGGTGATCGATACCTTGAAGATGGCGCGCGAGCGTTACCCGGGGCAGCGCAATTCACTGGATGCGCTGTGCAAGCGGCTGGGCGTGGACAACGCGCACCGCCAGCTGCACGGCGGCCTGCTGGACGCCCAGATCCTGGGCGATGTCTATATCGCGCTGACCTCCGGCCAGGAGGAAATCGGCTTCGGTTCGGCCGACGCTGCCCGTCCTGGCACGGCGCAGGTCCAGGCCTTCGATACCAGCCGCCTGTTGCCGCGCCCACGCGTGGTCGCCACCGCCTCGGAGCGCGAGGCGCACGAAGCGCGCCTGGCCAAGCTGCGCAAGAAGGCCGGCCACGCGATCTGGGACGGCCCGAAGGTGGAAGAGGCGGTGGCGTAGATGCTGTGGCTCCGGCGGGTTTAAACGTCGGGGTGTTTGGCGCGGGCGGCGATCAACCGATTTCGGATGCTTTGCCGCGCTGCGCGCGGTGTCCGGCCAACGGCCGGACCCACGAATTGCTACGAGCCAATTGGGATCGGGACCAATCAACCCCGGGCTCCGGATGCCCTGGTAGCGCCGGCCGTTGGCCGGCCCAAGCGGTCCTTCTAGTGGCAACGCACCAGGATCACCGTGATGTTGTCGGAGCCGCCCCCATCCAGCGCGGCCGCCACCAGCGTATCCACGCATTCCTGCGCACTCGCATCGTCATAGGCCAGCGTCCGCGCGATGCCGGTGTCCTCGACCTCCTCGGTGAGCCCGTCGCTGCACAGCAGCAGCTGCATGCCCGGGCGCAGCTCGCCGGTGGTGGTGGCCACGTTCAGGTGCGCCGGATCGGTCACCCCCAGCGCCTGCGTCACCACATTGCGGTGCGGATGCGCGCGCGCCTGTTCAGCGGTCAGGTTGCCCTGGGCTACCAGCTCCTGGACCACGCTGTGGTCCTGGCTCAACTGGGCCAGCGCACCGTCGCGCCACAGGTAGGCGCGGCTGTCGCCGACCCAGGCTACTTCATAGCGGTTGCCCTGGACCCGGGCCGCCACCACGGTGGTGCCCATCGGCAGGCTGTCGTTGCGACGGCGCGAGGTGCGGATGATTTCCTCGTCCGCCACCCGGATCGCGTGGGCCAGCGACGCGCCCTGGCGGATCTCGCGCACGATGGTTTCGCGCGCCAGCGCGCTGGCCACCTCGCCGCAGGCGTGCCCGCCCATGCCATCGGCCACCAGCCACAATGCCAGTTCGCCGTCCCCGTAGTAGGTGTCCTCGTTGAGGTCACGGCGCAGGCCAGGGTGGGTCAGGTGTCCGAATTCGATCATGGTCGCGCGCAGGCCAGGGAGTGTGTTGCTGAGGGATAACGGCATGATCGCGGCGCTGCGGACATCCGGCAAGGCATCGATACAGAAAAAATTCATCGGCATCCCCGGAATGGCTTGCCGTCAGCGCCGCCTCACCGTATTATTCGCTCCCCGGTTCGCCGGGGACCATCTGGAGAGGTGGCAGAGCGGTTGAATGTACCTGACTCGAAATCAGGCAGGCGTTTATAGCGCCTCGGGGGTTCGAATCCCCCCCTCTCCGCCAGACACGCAAAAAAGGCTGCCCTTCGGGTGGCCTTTTTTG
>NZ_CAUQPH010000203.1:0-4720 GCF_963519925.1 uncultured Stenotrophomonas sp.
GGGGAGGCGGGGGGGGGGGGGGCAGTGGGGGGGGGGGGGGGGGGGGGGGGTATGGCCCCCCGGGGGGGGGGCCCCCCCGGGGGGGGGGGGGGGCCAGGCACCGCTCGCGGCCGATGCGGCGCCTGCGGCGGGGCAGCCCGCCAAGGCCCGCCAGATGGCGCCGCCGGTGTATCCGAAGGCCGCGTTCGACCAGGGCATTTCGGGCCGGGTGGTGCTGCGGGTGGAGGTGCGCGCCGATGGAACGCCGGGCGACATCCGTGTGCTCAGCTCACAGCCTGCCGGCGTGTTCGATGAGGTCTCCGTGGCCGCGGCCAGGCAGTGGACGTTCGACCCCGCGCAGCGGGACGGCAAGGCGGTGGCCGCCGCGCTGAAGATTCCGCTGACCTTCGCGATGAACGATCCGGAGCCTGCCTCGTGAGGCAGGGCGCCGCCTGGCTGGCGGTAACCGCGCTGCTGGCCGGGTGCGCCACCACGCCGCAGCGCACCGTGGTGGACACGCGTGCCGAGAACGTAGGACACCAGCGCCTGCCACCCGCTGCGGGTGGGGGGGGCGGTGCGGTGCAGGCGTATGAGATGCAGCCGGGGGAGGGCTACCGCATGCCGCAGCTGTATGCCGGTCGCGACCCCGTCGTCGGCGCGCGCGACCCGCGCACCGAGCTGGCGCCGACCACGGTGTGCCTGCAGGTGGTGGTGGACGCGGAAGGCAGGGTGGAGCGCAGCGTGCCGTTGAGCGATCGCGAGGTCTGCAGGCCGGGCGTCGCGGCGGAGAACGCGCCCCTGTTGGCGGCCGCGCAGGAGGCGGTGGCGCAATGGCGCTACACGCCGGCGGCGGTATGCCATTTCGCTGCGGGCAAGGTGCCGGACAACCGTGGCGACTGCACCGCGGCCGAGCGGATCGAGCCAGTGGCGGTGAGCCTGTTGTATGCGTTCACGTTCGAGATCGTGCACGGCCGGCAGGTGGTGGAGAGGCGGTAGCGCTATGCGCCGCCCTGGATGTTGGCTTTCACGGCGGGGTGCATCAGTTTCGGCTCGGGCAGGGTCGCGTCGCGCGCCTGGCGGGTGGCCACGAACGCGGCTTCGCTGACACCGGCGTGCAGGTGGATGTTGTGGGCGCGCTGCGCGCCGATGGTGGTTTCGTTGGCGACGGGGCGGCCGTCCGGACCGTAGTCGTGGCAGATGAACACCCGGGTGGCGTCCGGCAGAGCGAGCAGGCGCTGGATCGAGCGGTAGAGCACTGCCGCGTCGCCCCCCGGGAAATCGCAGCGGGCGGTGCCGCCATCGGGCATGAACAGCGAATCGCCGGTGAACACGGCATCGCCGATGCGGTACGCCACGCTGTCGCTGGTATGGCCAGGCACGGCGATCACTTCGGCGCTGATTTCGCCCAGCACGAAGCGTTCGCCGTCGTCGAACAGGTGGTCGAACTGCGAGCCATCGGTCGGTATGTCCAGTGCATAGCGGGGCGCGAAGGTGCGCTGCACGTCGACGATTCCCTTGCCCATCGCCAGCCTGGCCCGTGGCCACTGCGACTTCAGTTGGCGTGCGGCGCTGATGTGGTCGGCGTGCGCATGCGTTTCCAGCAGCCAGCGCACGTCCAGGCCGTTCCCGGCGACATGCGCCAGCAACGGCTGCACAGGCGCGGTGTCCGTAGTGCCGGTGTCGGGATCGAAGTCCAGTACCGGATCGATCACGGCTGCCTGCCGCGTGGCCGGGTCATGCACCACGTAGCTGAAGGTGTGGCTGTCGGGATGGAAGAAGCCTTCAACATGCAGCGCCATGGCCGTGTCCTCAGCGGTTGCCCAGGGTGTCGTTGAGCAGCACGGCCAGGCGTTCGCCGGCCAGGCGCAGCTCGCGTTCCGCCACCGGCAGGTAGGTGGCGGTGTAACCGGCATCAAGCGTGCGCTTGTCCGGGTAAACGCCAGGTGCAATGGCGATGCGGCAGCTGGCCTGCGCCCACTGCACCGCATCGGTGGCAATGGCCGAACGCTTGCCCACCTTGGGCCTGGGCAGTGCCCCCAGCCGCGCGGTGTAGGCGTCGTCGTCCAGGTTCAGGGTGTTCAGCAGGCCGCTGTCCCACAGCGAATGCAGGTTGGTACCGCGGCCGTTGAACTGCACCTGGAAGTCGTTGCCGCCCTTGTCGTGGCCGTAGCCGGCGTGCATCGGCTGGTGGATGTCGCCGACGAAGTGGAGCACGAACTTCAGTGCCTGTGCGCGTTCGGCGTCGGAACGGCTGCGGTCGCCGAGGATGGCGGTCTGGGCCTTGAGCGCTTCGACCACGCAGTTGCCGTTGCGGCAGTTGCGTTCCACGTCGTACTGGCAGTCGTCTTCGCCGATGTTCACGTAGTGCCAGCCGGCCGAGCGCTTGCCCAGGCCAGGATCCTTGGCGCGCAGTTCGTCGGCCCACGGTGCAATGGCGGCCAGGGTCGGGGTGGGCTCGCTGGCCAGCAGCCGGGCCACTTCGGCGCGGGCCTGCGGGGTGAGCTTCGGTTCGGCGACGCGGGCGACCAGGCGGTGGCCTTGCGCGCCCCAGGCCAAGGCGTCGGTGGATATCAGGGTGAGTGCCAGCAGCAGCACGGACGAGGACAGCAGGGAGGCGATTTTCATCGACCCATTCTACCGTGCGCAAAAAAGCCCCGGCTTGCGCCGGGGTAATGTCATGCGGCGAGGGGTGGTGCGCGGTGCGGTGCTGGTCGTGCGATCAGAACTTGAAAACGTAGGCGACGCCGTAGGCGAGCGGGTCGATGTTGACCGTGCCGAGCTTCTCGCCGTTGAGCTTCACGTCGCTGTCGATGTCGATCCAGCGCACGTCGACGCGCAGGGCACCGTTGTTGCCAATCGCGAAGTCCAGGCCGGCGTGGGCGGCGAGGCCCCACGAGTCGTCCAGCTTCAGCGAGCTGCCGGCCAAGGCGCCGCCGGTCTCTTCGCTGAAGAAGGTGGTGTAGTTGAGGCCGGCACCCACGAACGGGGACACCTTGCCGGTGCTGTTGAAGTGGTACTGCAGCGACACGACGGGCGGCAGGTGTTTGGTGCTGCCGACGCGGCCAAGGCCGTTGATGTTGATGTCGTGCTTGAACGGCAGTGCGGCCAGCAGTTCGATGCCCAGGTTGTCGGCGATGAAGTATTCGCCGGTGATGGTGGGCTTGATGTCGCTGTCGACGTCGACCTGCAGGCCGCCGGCGAGGGTGCCGTTGCTGGACTTGGGGGCGACCTGGTGCACGCCGGCGGCAACGGTCCAGTCGCCCTTGGACTGGGCCATGGCGGGGCTGGCGGCGAGGACCAGGGCGGCGGCGAGGCTGGCGGGCAGGAGGAGGGAGGTGCTGCGCATGGTGCGGTCTCGTTGCGGGGGTGGAATGGGGCCAGTTTTCCCGCTTGCCCGTTGCGCTGCCTTGATCCGGATCAATCCGGGGATCGGGGCGTTGTAACCGCTTCCTGTTTCGATCCCGGGGGCCGGCCGGGGCCGGGCTTTGCTAGAATGGCGTCCCCTTACCATCGGCGCCGCACTGTGGCGGCTGCAGGAGCTTGTGAACATGGCAATCAAGGTTGGCATCAACGGTTTCGGCCGCATCGGTCGCAACGTGCTGCGTTCGGCCGTGCTGAATTTCGGCAATGACATCGAAATCGTCGCCATCAACGATCTGCTGGAGCCGGATTACCTGGCGTACATGCTGAAGTACGACTCGGTGCACGGCCGCTTCAAGGCAGACGTGGAAGTGTCGGGCAGCGACCTGCTGGTCAACGGGAAGAAGATCCGCCTGACCCAGGAACGCGATCCGGCCAACCTGAAGTGGGACGAGGTCGGCGTGGACGTGGTGATCGAATCCACCGGCCTGTTCCTGACCAAGGAAACGGCGCAGAAGCACATCGATGCGGGCGCGAAGAAGGTAATCCTGTCGGCGCCGTCGAAGGACGATACGCCGATGTTCGTGTTCGGTGTGAACGACAAGACGTATGCGGGCGAGGCGATCATTTCCAACGCGTCGTGCACCACCAACTGCCTGGCGCCGCTGGCCAAGGTGATCAACGACAAGTGGGGCATCAAGCGTGGCCTGATGACCACGGTGCACGCTGCGACGGCCACCCAGAAGACCGTGGACGGTCCGTCGAACAAGGACTGGCGCGGTGGCCGCGGCATCCTGGAAAACATCATTCCGTCGTCGACGGGTGCGGCCAAGGCGGTGGGCGTGGTCATTCCGGAGCTGAACAAGAAGCTCACCGGCATGAGCTTCCGCGTGCCGACGTCGGACGTGTCGGTGGTCGACCTGACCGTGGAGCTGGAAAAGGAAGCCACGTATGCGGAAATCTGCGCGGAAGTGAAGGCGCAGAGCGAAGGCGCGCTGAAGGGCATCCTGGGCTATACCGAAGACAAGGTGGTGGCGACCGATTTCCGCGGTGAAACCCACACGTCGGTGTTCGACGCCGACGCCGGTATCGCGCTGGACGGCACGTTCGTGAAGTTGGTGTCCTGGTACGACAACGAATGGGGCTATTCGAACAAGTGCCTGGAAATGGCCAAGGTCGTTGCTGCGAAGTAATCGCTACGTACTGATGTTTAGAGAACGGCGGACTTTGGTTCGCCGTTTTTTTTTGGCTCTTCGGTTCTCGTTGCTTGGCGCGGGATCTTCGATCAGCTTGGTCGCGAGGGTGGGGGGCCCCGCCGCGGCCGGCAGGCCCCTGTGCAAATGTCCCCCGGCCGACGCCTGGCGGCGACGGCCTCCTCCTT
>NZ_CAUQPH010000204.1:0-4658 GCF_963519925.1 uncultured Stenotrophomonas sp.
CTCTCGGCCACGGTCGAGGCCGCGCGCGCGCTGGGCCGGGAGCGCCAGGCCGGCATGGTCAACGCCCTGCTGCGCCGCGCCCAGCGCGAGGGCATTCCGGCGTTGCCGGCACGCGACGCGTTCCCGAAGTGGCTGGCCGAGCAGATCGAGCAGGACTGGCCTGACCAGGCCGACGCCATCTTCAATGAAAGCCTGCAGCCGGCCCCGTTGTGGCTGCGGGTGAACCGCCAGCACGGCAGCCGCGAGGCGATGCTGGAACGCCTGCAGGCGGCCGCGATCGCAGCCGAAACCACCGACCTGGGCGCCGATGCGATCCGGCTGCCGGTGCCGGTGGCGGTGGCCTCGCTGCCCGGCTTCGCCGACGGCGCGCTGTCGGTGCAGGACCTGTCGGCACAGCAGGTGGCCGATGCGCTGGCGCCGCGTCCGGGTGCGCGCGTGCTGGATGCGTGCGCCGCGCCCGGCGGCAAGTCGGCGCACCTGCTGGAGCGCGACCCCAGCCTGCGCCTGCTGGCGCTGGACATCGACCCGCGCCGGCTCAAGCGCATCAGTGAAACCTTCGCCCGCACCGGCGTGGGCGAACACGCCCAGGTGCGGGCGGCAGACGCCACCGACCCGGCCAGCTGGTGGGACGGCGAACCGTTCGATGTGATCCTGCTCGACGCGCCCTGTTCGGCCACCGGCATCATCCGGCGCCAGCCCGACGTGCTGCTGCATCGCCGCGCCACCGACATTCCGGCGCTGGTGGGGTTGCAGGCGCGCCTGCTGGATGCGTGTTTCGGCATGCTCGCCCCCGGCGGGACCCTGCTGTACGCGACATGCTCGATCCTGCGCGAAGAGAACCAGTTCCAGATCGAGGCCTTCCTGCAGCGCACCCCGCGGGCGGGGTTCCTGCCACTGGGTGACGCCTACGGCCACGATTCCTGGGCCGGTCGCCAGCGCCTGCCGGGCGAACACGGGGCGGATGGCTTCTTCTACGCGCGCCTGCTGAAGAAGGGTTGATCCTGCCCGGGTAGAATCGCGCCATGCTGAAAACACGCGAATCCCGGGAATTCTGGTTGTTGGCCCTGATGGCGCTGCTGGTGCTGGGCGCCGGGCTGGGCATGCGCGACCCCTGGCCCTCCGACGAGCCGCGCTTCGCGCTGGTCGCCAAGCAGATGGTGCTGAGCGGGGACTGGCTGTTCCCGCATCGCGGAACCGAGCTCTACTCGGACAAGCCGCCGATGCTGATGTGGCTGCAGGCCACCCTGTACACGCTGCTGCGCGACTGGCGGGTAGCGTTCCTGCTGCCCACGCTGCTGGCCGCACTGGGCACCCTGGCCTGCGTGTACGACCTCGGCCGCCGCCTGTGGACCCGCAAAGTGGGCCTGTACGCGGCCTGGGCGCTGCTGTTCGCGGTGCACTTCACCTTCCAGGCCAAGAAGGCCCAGATCGACCCGCTGGTGGTGTTCTTCATCACCCTGGCCAACTACGGGCTGCTGCGCCACCTGCTGTGCGGTCCGGCCTGGCGCTGGTGGTGGCTGGGCTGGTTCGCGGCCGGGCTGGGGGTGATCACCAAGGGCGTGGGCGTGCTGGCGTTGTTCATGCTGGTGCCGGCGCTGGTCGCGGTGGCGCTGGGCTGGCCGCGCGTGCGCCTGGACCTGCGCGACTGGCGCTTCTGGCTGGGCCCGCTGGCGTTCGCGCTGGCCGTGGCGCTGTGGCTGGTGCCGATGGTGCTGGCCGCCACCAGCAGCGGCTCGGCCGAATACCGCGCCTACATGGACGACATCCTGTTCCGGCAGACAGCCAAGCGCTATGCGCAATCCTGGGACCACCACCAGCCCTGGTGGTATTTCCTGGCCACGATGCCGTCGATGTGGATCCCGGCCTTCCTGCTGGTGCCCTGGGCGATCCCGGCCTGGTGGCGGCGTCTGCGCCGGCGCGACCCGCGTTACCTGCTGCTGCTGGGCTGGTGGCTGCTGATCGTGCTGTTCTTCTCGATTCCGCATGGCAAGCGCGACGTCTACATCCTGCCGGCCCTGCCGATGTTCTGCCTGGCGCTGGCGCCGCTGCTGCCGGGCCTGCTGCGCAGGCGCGATGTGCAGTGGCTGCTGGGTGGGTTCGCCGCGCTGCTGACCCTGGCCCTGCTGGGCGTGGGCGTGGCGATGCTGGGGGGCGAACCGGGCTTCGAGCGCAAGCTGATCCTGGAGCGGGGCATCGACACCTCGGTCACCGCCGCGCTGGGCTGGGTCGGCATCGCGCTGGGCAGCTGGGGCGTGGTCAGCCTGCTGTTCAGTGGCCCGCGCCGCTTCCACCTGGCAGTGATGTCGATCCTGGCGATGGCGTGGGTGGCCTACGGCCTGGTCGGCTATCCCCTGTTCAATGATTCCAGCTCGGCACGCGGGCTGATGCACCAGACGGGCGAACGGATCGGGCCGGACGCGGAGCTGGCGCTGGTCGGCTGGAAGGAGCAGAACCTGCTGATGTCCGACCGCCCGGTGCGGACGTTCGGCTTCAAGCGGCGATGGTACCTGCAGCTGCAGGACGGTGCGGCCTGGCAGGCCGAGGCGCCGGAGCGGCGCTGGCTGCTGGTACAGCAGGCGGCACTGCTCGCGTGCGTGGACCGCAGCCGGGCCGAACGGGTGGGCGTGGCCAACCGGCGAGGCTGGTGGCTGGTGCCGGCGGAGGCCTTCGTGGGGCCCTGCCAGCCCAATGCCGTGGACCTGGCGCGGATCCGTCGGGAGCAGGGCAAGGAGGACGGTGAGGAATAGCCGCACGCTCATGGATCATTCCCAAACGATCAGCCACAATGCCGACCGCTCCGCCCGACCCGCATCGAACGTGAACAACGCGCTTTCCCGTCCTGCCGGCATCAACCCAATCCTGGCATGGGTGTTCACGGGGGTGCTTGGGCTTTCGCCGGTGCTGTTGATGTCGACGATGGACGGCGGCAGTGCGGGCTACTACGGGCTGGTGCTGCTCAGCGTCATCGTGCTGGCGTGGGTGCGCCGCCCGGCGCAGGGCACGGTATGGTGCGACGACCGCCGCGAATACCTCTGGATGGTGTCGGGCATGGCCGTACTGCTGGTGGGAGTGCTCACCAGCCTGGCGGTACACGGTCTCTGGAAAGGCTCGGAGGTCGAGAAGGCGGCGCGCTTCCTCAGCGTGGGGCTGATCCTGGCCGCGGCGCTGCGCATTCCGCGGCCTGTCCTGGCGCACGCCGCGCTCGGCCTGCTGGGGGGGATCTGGTACGCGGTGCTCAACGTGGCCTGGCTGGTGCTGAGCACCGGCGAGCGGCCGGCCACCCGGCAGTTCAACGCGGTGACCTATGGCGACCTGACCCTGCTGTTCTCGATGATCGCCTTCCTGCTGCTGGGCCTGCGCATCACCCGGTTCCGGCGCACCGAATTCGCGCTGAAGCTGGTCAGCGGCATCGCCGGCGTCGGCGCGTTCCTGGCCACCCAGACCCGTGGCGGCCTGCTGGCCATTCCCTGTTTCCTGTTCATCGCCATGCTGGTGCAGGGCAGGCGCATGAACCGCCTGAAGCTGCTCGCGGCGGCGGTGCTGCTGGCCGTGGCCGGCGTCATCGTGGCCAGCGATGCCTCGATGCGCCAGCGCATCCACCTGGGCGTGAGCGAATTCGACCAATGCCAGGTGACGCACCTGTCCGACACCTCGGTGTGCATCCGCCTGCAGCTGTGGAGCGCGGCCGGGCACATGATCCGCAGCGAACCGGTGTTCGGGATCGGCGGCGGCGACCGCTTCCGTGAGGAGCTGGCCAACCTGGCCCAGGCCAAGCAGGTCACCCCGACGGTGGCTCGCGACTTCGGTGAGACCCACAACGACCTGCTGTACTTCCTGGCTACGTACGGCGTGCTCGGCGGATTGGGCCTGGTGCTGCTGTACATCGCACCGGGCTGGCTGTTCGCGCGCCGCCTGCGGCTGGACGTGACCGACCGGCCCACGCGCCTGTTCGCCGGCGCCGGGCTGATGATCTGCGTGGGCTTCGCGGTGTTCGGCATCACCGAAATGATGTTCCGCGACATGCGCACCGCCTCGTTCTACGCCACCTGGATCGCGTTCTTCCTGGCCCTGTCAGACCCCCTGCGCCTGCGCACCAGCACCGACGCGTAGAGCCGACGTGTGTAGAGCCGACTGTTAGTCGGCTGTTAGCCGGCTGTCAGCCGGCTTCCCCACCCAACACCGCAGCATAACTAGCTTCAGTCAACGCACTGAACGTCTCCAACCCAAATGCCGCCACGGCATGCGCCCGCGCCGCCTGGCCGACGGCCGGCAACGTCTGCCGCAGCTCATACAGCGCCTGCACCTGCGCGGCAATCGCCGCCACATCGCGCACCGGCACGCTCCAGCCATTGCGCCCGTGCTCGATGTTCTCCGGCAGCCCGGCGTAGTCGCTGACCATCACCGGCTTGCCCATCGCCATCATTTCGCGGCATGCGAACGAGATGGTCTCCACGTCGTAGGACAGCACGAAGCCGGCATCGCCGCTGGCCACGAACGGGCGGATGTCATCCAGCAGGCCGGCGAAATGCACCTGCGCGGCCACCCCGAGCTGCTGCACTTCGGCGACCAGGCGCGGGTCCGGCTCGCGCCCGGCCACGGCCATGTGCACCTTGCCGCGCAGCGGTTCGGGCAGGGTCGCCAGCGCCCGGGCCAGGTCG
>NZ_CAUQPH010000205.1:0-4596 GCF_963519925.1 uncultured Stenotrophomonas sp.
CGGGGCCGCCCGGGTGGTTGTCGAAGTGCAGGCGCGCCGGCGCGCGCCGGGCCGCGCAGCCACGTTACGCCCCATCGGCCGGGTGGCCGACCTTGCCGGCGTAGGCGCCGAGGCGCGCGTGCAGGTCGGCCAGGTGGCTGGACGCTGGCCGCGTGCGCGGGCTTCGGTGCCGGTGCAGGTCGACGGCCCTGACGGCGTCCGGCGCAACCTGACGGTGTGGCTGGCAGCCAGCGAACCGCGCAGCGTGCTGGCCTACCAGGCCGACTACGCGGTGAACACCCCGCTGTCGGATGTGCAGGCGGTCACCGCGAACGTGGACATGGTGTGCTGCGACGGCGCGGCCATGGCAACGCTGGACGTAAAGGCGCCGCTGCGCCTGCGGCGTGCGGTGCGTGCCGGCACCCCGGTGCTGCAGGCCGACCTTGCCGGCGTGCCGGACGTGGTGGCGCAGCAGCCAGTGCAGCTTGCGGTCGAGCGCGGTGCGGTACGCATCGTGGTGGCGGGCACGGCCCTGATGGATGGCGTGGTCGGCGAGCGCATCAGCGTCCGCCCGCAGGGTTCGCGCAGTGCGGTACAGGCGCGGGTAGTGGCACCGGCAGAGGCGCTGATCGATGAATGACAAGGCAGTACTTACCCTGGCCCTGCTGATGCTGGCCAGCCCACTGGTGCAGGCGCAGAGCCTGATCGAACCCGAGCGCTACCGCGCGCTCGCGGCCGACCATCGTGCCTACCGGGTGGGCGATGTGATCACCGTGTTCGTGGCCGAAGCCACCCGCGCGCGTTCGCAGGCCGCCACCGACGCGTCCAGCCGGCTGGAGCTCAACGCCGGCCTGCGCACCCCGACCACCGACTACGACGCTGACCTGGGCCTTGGCGGCAGCAACTCCGGCGGCGCGCAGACCACCCGCGTGGGCGAGCTGCGCACCCAGGTGTCGGTGCAAGTGGTGGCGGTGGATCCCGATGGCGGCCTGCGCATCGAGGGCTGGCAGAACCTCACCGTGAACGGCGAGAACCAGCGCATCCGGTTGAAGGGCCTGGTGCGGCCGCAGGACGTCTCGGCGCAGAACACGGTGTGGTCCAACCGCATCGCCAATGCCGAACTGGAGCTGGACGGGGTGGGCATCGTCAGTGAATCCCAGCGCCAGAGCGTGATCTACCGTCTGTTCAAGTGGCTGAGGTTGATGTGAGGACCATCCCCCTGTTCCTGCTGCTGTCCGCCTTGTGCGCCACGTCGACGGCCGAGGCCGGCACGGTCAAGGTCAAGGACATTGCCCGCGTGGCCGGCGTACGCGAGAACGCGCTGACTGGCTACGGGCTGGTGTTCGGCCTGTCCGGTTCCGGCGATTCGCAGCGCAACCGCGCCACCGTGCAATCGGTGGCCAATACCCTGCGCAATTTCGGCGTCAACGTTGACGATGCGGACATTGCCAGCCGCAACGTGGCCGCGGTGATCGTCACCGCCAAGCTGCCTGCGTTCGCCGAACCGGGGCAGATGCTGGACGTGCAGGTGTCTTCGTCGGGCGACGCACGCAGCCTCACTGGCGGCACCTTGATGCTGACCCCGCTGATGGGCCCGGACGGACGCCTGTACGCCATGGCCCAGGGCGCCATTTCGGTGGGCGGGTACCAGTTCCAGGGGGTCACCGCGTCGCTGCAGAAGAACCATCCCACCGTCGGCTGGATTCCCTCTGGCGGCAGCGTGGAACAGGCGTCGCCGCTGCAGGTGGCCGGGCAGGGGCGGCAGCTGAGCATCCTGCTCAACGAGCCGGACTTCACCAACGCCACCCGCATCGCCAATGCCATCCGCAGCGCCGAGCCGTCGCTGTCGGTGCGCGCCGACCACGCCGGCAAGGTGACCGTCGACTTCGCGGCGACGCCCAGCAATCTGGTCGAGCGCATTTCGCGCCTGGAAAACCTCACCGTGGTGCAGGACCGCCCGGCACGCGTGGTGGTCAACGAGCGCACCGGCACGGTGGTGGCAGGCGGCGATGTGCGGCTGGGCAAGGTAGGCATTTCGCATGCCGGGCTTCGGGTGGAGATCCGCACCGAATACCAGGTCTCGCAGCCGGACGGCATCTACTACCGCCCGGGCCGCGGCATTGCCTCCACGGTGGTTCCCAGCACCACGATCCGGGCCGACGACCCGGAGGCGCCGCTGGTGCAGGTGCCCGAGGGCGCCACCGTGGCAGAGCTGATTTCCGCACTGCGCGCGGTGCACCTGAGCACCCGCGACGTGATCGCGGTGCTGCAGTCGATCAAGGCGGCCGGTTCGCTGGATGGCGAACTGGTCATTCAATGACCTCCATGGAGAACGCAGGCTGATGTCCCACGGCGATACCACCATCGATGCGATCCGGCTGGCCCTGGGCATGTACCAGACCCGCGCGGAGATCGCCAATTCCAACATCGCCAACGCCTCGGTGCCCGGCAGCCTGGCCCTGCGTGCGGATTTCTCGCAGTACCAGGCGCTGCTGGACGCTGCCGCGGACGGCCAGGCCAACGGACTTGCGCAGGCGATCCAGTCGGTGCGCGAGCCCACCATCCGGCCGCTGGAGACGCCGCTCAACCTGGACGAACAGGTCAGCGAAATGGTCGGTGCGGGCGCTGGTTTCCAGTCCCTCACCGAAGCGCTCAGCCGCCAGTTCGGGCTGATGCGGCTTGCCGTGGTCGGGAGGAACTAAGCATGCCGGTCGATTCCGTACTCGATGTCGCCCGCGACGGGTTGAGCTATGAACGCCTGCGCCTGGATGCCGCCAGCCGCAACATCGCCGCCGCCAACGTTGCCGTGCCCGCCGGGCAGGACGCGATGTTGTGGCGGGTGGGCAGCGGCGATGGCTTCGGCCAGCTGCTGGGGCAGGGCGGTGGGTTGGAGCAGGCGCCGGTGGCCAGCCGCACTGTGCACGACCCCGGCAACCCGCTGGCCGATGCCAACGGCCAGGTGCGCTTTCCGCAGGTCGACCTGGTACAGGAAATGACCACCCTGATGACCGCCAGCCGCGGCTACGAAGCCAACGTTCGTTCGTTCAACCTGCTGCGCAGCATGCTGCTGCGCTCGCTTGAAATTGGAGCCAAGTAATGAGCATGGACGCCATCGCACCGATCGGCCTGGACACGGGCGTGTCGCAGGCCATTCCAACTACCGCGGCGCCGGCAACGGACTTTGCCGGCTGGCTGGGCGCCGGTCTGGGCCAGGTCGAAAACAGCCTGGATACCGCCGAGGCCGGCGTGCGCGCCCTGGCTGCGGGCCGCGACGTGCCGGTGCACGAAGTGATGATTTCGCTGGAGCAGGCACGGCTGGACCTGAGCCTGGCCGCCGAGGTGCGCAACCGGCTGGTGGAGGCGTACCAGGAACTGGCCCGCCTGCAGCTCTGACCGCACTGACCCTCATCACCCTTTCAAGTCGACGCCATGAATCCCAGTACGTTCTATCAGTCCCTGCAACGACCGGCGCGCATCGGTCTGGTCGTGGGTGTCGTGGCACTGCTCGCCGTGACCGGCGCGGTGCTGTGGTGGGTGCTCAGTCCACCCGAGCAGTTGCTGTTCGGCAACATGAAGGAACGCGACGCGGCCGAAGTGGTGGCCTCGCTGACCGAGTGGAAGGTGCCGCACAGCATCACCGACGGCGGCACCGCCATCACCGTGCCGGCCGATGCGGTGTACGAAACGCGCATGCGGCTGGTGTCGGCCGGTATTCCGCGCGGCGGCCACGTGGGCTTCGAGCTGTTCGATGACTCCGATTTCGGCGTCACCGAATTCGCCCAGCGGGTCAACTACCAGCGCGCCCTGCAGGGCGAGATCGAACGCACCATCGCCGCCTTGCCGGGGGTCAGCAGTGCCCGCGTACACCTCACCATCCGCCGCCCCGGGTTGTTCGCCGACCAGCGCGATGACTCCAAGGCCTCGGTGGCGCTGTCGCTGGAGCCGGGCCAGAGTCTGACCCGCAAGCAGATCAACGGCGTGCGCAGCCTGGTGGCAGCGTCGGTCGAAGGCCTGGCGCCGCACCAGGTGTCGGTATTGGATTCCGACGGCGGCCTGCTGGCCGGGGCCAGCGCAGACGCCATGGGCGACACCGACCTGCAGGCACAGTCCGACGAGGACCTGCGCCTGGAGAACCGGCTGAAGGCACGCATCGTGGACCTGCTCGGGCAGGTGCTGCACAACGAGGAGTTCCGGGTCTCGGTGGAAGCGACACTGAACTTCGACGCGGTGCGCGAAGTCAACGAGCGACCGCTGGCGCAGGGCACGGACGGCAATGGGCTGCTTGCCAACCGGCGGGTCAGCCACAGCGGCGGTACCGAGGGGGCGCAGAACCAGAACCAGGAAGAGTCCAGCTATGTGCACGGTACGGCGCGGCAGGAAATCGCGCGTGCCCCGGGCCGGGTCGAATCGCTGTCGGTGGCGGTGATACTGCCGCCGCAGCTGGACGACAGTGAAGTGGAACGCGTGCGCTCGCTGGTCGCCGCCGTGGCGGGCATCAACGAACTGCGCGGCGACCGCCTGGCGGTTTCGCGGCTCGGCCGCGACCAGCGCTGGGACGAATCGCGCAATGCCGCGCATGACCTGCCGGCGCTGTCGTCGACCTCCGCGCCGCCCACC